>CAYZOF010000005.1:0-952 GCA_964479935.1 uncultured Clostridia bacterium
GAAGACGTTGTTGCCGGCGTTCGTACCCCGATGCCCATCGCGCAGATGAAAGAAGTATTTCCCGAAGTTTACGAACAGTTCTTGAACGTTTGCAATATCCTTGAAAATCACTACCATGATATGCAGGATATGGAATTCACCATTCAGGACAGAAAGCTCTACATGCTTCAAACCCGTAACGGTAAGAGAACGGCGGCAGCCGCTATCAAGATCGCTTGCGATTTGATCGACGAAGGCATGATTTCCGAACAGGAAGCAGTTATGCAGATCGACGCAAAGAGCCTCGATATGTTGTTGCACCCTCAATTCGACGCAAAGGCTTTGAAAGACGCCGATAAGAACAACGTCGTAGGGAAAGGTCTTGCGGCTTCTCCCGGCGCGGCGGCAGGTAAAATCGTGTTCACGGCAGAAGACGCCGTTATCGAAGGTAAGAAGGGCGAAAACGTTATTCTCGTTCGTTTGGAAACCTCTCCCGAAGACATCGAAGGTATGAAATATTCGCAGGGTATTTTGACCGTTCGCGGCGGTATGACCTCTCACGCGGCGGTTGTTGCTCGCGGTATGGGTACGTGCTGCGTATCCGGTTGCGGCGACATCAAAATGCACGAAGAAGAGAAATATTTCGAACTTGCCGGTAAGATCTTCCGCGAAGGCGACGCGCTTTCCCTCGACGGTTCGACGGGTAACATTTACGACACGATCGTTAAGACCGTTCCCGCAGATCCCAACTCCGGTTACTTCGGACGTATTATGGAACTTGCGGACAAATATAAAGCACTCGGCATCAGAACGAACGCGGACAGCCCTGCAGACGCAAAACAGGCGGTTGCATTCGGCGCGCAGGGTATCGGTCTTTGCCGTACGGAACACATGTTCTTCGATCCTGCAAGAATCGGCGCATTCCGTGAAATGATTTGCTCCGATACAGTAGAAGAAAGAGAAGCGGCACTCG
>CAYZOF010000005.1:962-52629 GCA_964479935.1 uncultured Clostridia bacterium
CGCGAAGATCGACCCTATGCAACAGGCAGACTTCGAAGGCTTGTTCGAGGCTCTCGGCGGCTATCCCGTTACCATTCGTTTCCTCGATCCTCCTCTTCACGAATTCGTTCCTACCAGTGAATATGAAATCGAACAGCTCGCTGCGGTACAGAACAAGACCGTTGCGGAAATCAAGGAAATCATTCAAGGTCTTCACGAATTCAACCCGATGATGGGTCACCGTGGTTGCCGTTTGACCGTAACCTATCCCGAAATTGCGGTTATGCAGACGAAGGCGGTTATCAAGGCGGCTATCAACGTATTGAAGAAGCATCCCGATTGGAAGCTCGTTCCCGAAATTATGATTCCTTTGACGGGCGAAACGAAAGAATTGAAGTTCGTTAAAGACATCGTTGTCAAGACGGCGGACGAAGTTATCGCGGCAAGCGGTATCGCGCTCAAATACGAAGTCGGTACGATGATTGAAATTCCCAGAGCTTGCTTGACTTCCGAAGAAATCGCGAAAGAAGCGGAATTCTTCTGCTTCGGTACGAACGATTTGACGCAGATGACGTTCGGGTTCTCCCGTGACGATGCAGGTAAATTCTTGCCTTCGTACTATGCGAACAAGATTTATGAATTCGATCCGTTCGCAAGATTGGATGCTGAAGGCGTCGGCAAGTTGATGAAGATGGCAGTAGACGGCGGTAAGAAAGTACGTCCCGAAATGCACCTCGGTATTTGCGGTGAACACGGCGGCGATCCTTCCTCCATCGAGTTCTGTCACGAAATCGGACTTTCCTACGTTTCCTGCTCTCCTTACCGTGTACCCATCGCAAGATTGGCGGCGGCGCAGGCGAACATCAAAAATCCCAGAAACTAAGGGTTTATGTTTGAATTGAATAAAAAGAAAAAGGGCGATTTTCAAGATCGTCCTTTTTTGCTGTAACGTTTTCGATTTTGGCAGAGTAGAAACAAAAGCGATGAGCCGCTTTTTCGCTTACTTCAAATTCTGTTTTTGAATATCCTGCCAATTTTCGTTTTGAGATATTTCTGCGGTATCGCCGTAAAAAATCGTTCGCGCCTCCGTATCGTCTTTTAGGAAACACATAAACCACGCCGTCATATACCCGTCCGCGTTTGCAAGCATTTCTCCGTAATCTGTGTCCTTTCCACGTGCGATCATCGCGGGCATATCGTCGTTTAACGCCGTGAGATTTTCTTGCAAGGAAGAAAGGGGCGTGATCGTTTCCGTATCGACCTTTCCCGTTCCTGCGGTCATGAATAACGGAACGGAAATTTTGCTTATATCATAAGACCACTGCAAATTTGTCGCAAGCGCGGAATGTGGGGTACTTGCCGTGTAGGCAACTTTATAGACGTTGCTATTATCAAATTCCGTGAGTGCGTTGATAACGCCCACATCGCCTTGCGAATGTCCTGCGATTCCGACGTTATTTACATCTGTTTTTTGATAAAACGGGGAAGTTGAGTCCATCGTTCAAGGCGAGTAAAAAATCGAGCGATTTGGACGAAGAAACGTCGTTCGAAATGGCGATAATCGTCCGAAATATAGTAAAAGCGGCGGACGTGCGTCCTACCGCTTGTCAAACTATTTAGGAGCCGCTTGTTCGGACGGCTATTTTTCTGTTGTTTACGGATTCTTCTCGTTTTCCGTCGAGGACGGGATTTTGATAGAAACGATAAACAGTATCAAGCCGATGGCGAATAAAATCGGTAACGGCAGAAGCGCGACGTTGATCCGCGTGGCGTCTTTCAACGGGAAAAAACTACTTAGCAGGGAAATCAACCCCACGCCGAGGATTGCCGCACTCTTTCCGAAAATATCATAGATTCCGAAAAATTCCCCGGTCTTCTCTTTCGGAACGATTTTTGTGAAATAGGAACGCGACATGGCTTGTATGCCGCCTTGGAACATGCCGACTCCGACTGCCATAACCCAGAATTGCCATTCCTGTCGCAGGAATACGGCGAGAATTCCGATGGCGGTATACGACGCGATGCCGACGATCAGCAACGCTTCGGATTTGCATTTCGATGATAACTTGCCGAATAAGATTGCGCAGGGGAAGGCTACGATTTGCGTGACGAACAGCGCGATGACGAGCTTGACCGTTCCGAAATTTTCGAATTGCAGGTCGTTCCCGATCGTCATTGCCATTTTGATGATGGTATGTACGCCGTCGATGTAGAAGAAGTAGGCAAACAGGAAGAGCAACGCTTTCTTGTTTTTGGTGAGCTCCTTAAAAACTTCGCCGAGCCGTTTGAACGTCTCGCGAACGGGTTTTTGCGGACGCGGCAGGAAATGGATCTGCTTATAATTTTTATACAGGGGCAGGGTGAAGAGGAACCACCAGACCGCCGTTATCAAACAACAGAGCGAGAAACAAATACCGAGATAAGGTTTATTGACGATGTCCCCGACTTTTTCGACCAAAACCATATCGCCGAGAACGTATAAGATCAGGCAGAGAATGAAAGGAGCGCAACTCCCGATATATCCCCAAGCGTAACCGCTCGCCGAAACTCGGTGCATGTTTTCGTCCGTCGTGACGTCCGAAAGCATGGAATCGTAAAATACGTTCGCCGAAGTGTATCCCACTTCCGTCACGATGTAGACGATGAGGAACAGGATTCCTGCGAAGGCGAAGTTTCGAATACGGCTGAATACGGACAGCAAGGTGCAACCGATGATGCCGATAGAGGCGAAGAGCATGAATATGTTTCGTTTTTTACTGAAATCGGCGTAAGTGCCCATAATCGGGCAGAGCAGTACGGCGATGATCGTGACGATGACGTTGGTCGCGCCCCAAACGGAGGTCAAACTTTCCGACGGGGACAGGTAGTTGAAATAAAACGCTAACAGCGCGGTGGCGAGTAACGTATACGCCGAATTCGCGACGTCGTATAAGATCCATTGTTTTTCCAGTTTTGTGTATTTGCTCATGACAGATTCTCTCCCGTGTAATCGTGTTCAAAAAAGTTGTTGAGCTTTTCGCCTTGCGCGATGGTCCGTAGGCGAGAAAAGTATTCCTCCGCAAGCGCGGCGGTAAAGTCGACCGCCGTTTGCAGGGCGTTTTCCAGTCGAAGATTGCATTCCGCACAACGAGTATCGTCCTTTTTACGTAAGAACATATCTCCGAATTTTCGATCCATGCCACCGAGCTTTAGAACGGCATGGGCGAACGCGTGGAACGTTTCGAAACGATTGCCGAACCACCCGTTGATTTTTCGCATAGTTTTGATTGCGAGTTCGGCTTCTTCCGGCTTGATGTCCAACACGTTGGCGCAGGCAAGGACGACTCCGTGCGCGTCGGTGGCGAATCTTGCCGTATTGTAACCGCGTATGGACCGTCCGTCTTTTCGTAGAAGATATTTGTCGAATTCCGATTCGATTTTCCCGTGCGAAATGCCCGTTGCTTGTAACTCGTAGACGGTCGGATGGGCGAAAACGTCTAACGCGAAGTGGCATAGAAAGCCTGCGACGTAAGCGGCTTCCGCGGAAAGAAGCGAGGGAATGTCTTGCTCGAACGCGACGTGCCCTTCATGCGTCAGGCGTTTTGCTTGGCGGACGAAAAAGCTTTCCGCCGAAACGAAATGCATGTCCGATCCCTTCTGTCGGATCGAATTTTTTTTGATCGGGTGATGGTAGAATAAAATATCCGGACCTTGCGTTCCCAGATCGAAAGCTTCTCGAAAACGGAGAATATTTTCGGTAAGGCTTTTCGGTAGTGCGTTCAGCACCTTGAGTCCGAAGGTATAATGCGCGTAAACAGCGGGCATGATCAACCTCGACGAACGCTGTTGCGTTCAAATTTATATAAGTACCATTCCATTATACCATGTTTCGACAAAAAAAGACAGTGATTCTGCATGAAAGCGGAGAAATAATTCAAAAAAAATTCTCAAAAAAACTGGAATGTGTGGAAAAACGCAAAACGAATGAAAGCCGTTCGAACGGCAAATACTAAAGGTAACGCCGCGCAGAGCTTCCCGTTCGATGACGGGATACGGTGTTACCTATAAAAATGCGATAGGCAGGTATTCGTTGAACAAAAAAACGTGCCTACCGTGTACGAGTTGAAAAAGGAGGGCGACATGCTGAACAGACAGGAAAGCGAAGTGATGGGCGCGGTGTATTCGCTCTGCGCCGGGAAAGGCGTATGCCTGATTTCTCCGACGGAACTGTTAGCGTTGTTGCCGCAGAAGAGGGGGTATACGGAAGAGAAACTGGAAAAGATTTTAGATGCGTTATCGTTGGATAATTATTTCGAGCTGCTTTCGTCGGAGCGCAAGGGCGAAAAAATGTACGTCATTTCTTTGCACGCAAACGGTTTCGCGTTTCAAAGAGTGCATACGCAGATGAAGCGAGACGCCGCGCTGAAAATCGTGTGGGCGGTAACTTCCGCCGTCATCGCGTTTCTCGTCGGGTTGATTTTGAAATGGATATTTTGAAAAAAGTTCGTGCAAGTTGTTTACTTTTTTCGCCGGTTGTGCTATAATGATACAAACATTTGTTTGAGGCTAAAAATGGATTTCAAATTACACGCGCCGTTTGAACCGACAGGGGATCAACCGCAGGCGATAGAAAAATTAACGGAAGGCGTTTTGGACGGGATTCGCACGCAGGTTTTGGTCGGCGTGACGGGGAGCGGCAAAACCTTTACGATGGCGAACGTGATTCGAAACGTCAATCGACCGACGCTGGTCATCGCGCATAATAAAACACTCGCCGCGCAGCTCTGCAACGAATTTCGGGAGTTCTTTCCCGAAAACCGCGTGGAGTATTTCGTTTCCTATTACGATTATTATCAACCCGAGAGTTATATCCCCTCGACGGATACTTACATCGAAAAAGACTTGAGCATGAACGACGAAATCGATAAGCTCCGCAACAGTGCGACGGGTTCTTTGATGGAGCGGAAGGACGTATTGGTCGTGGCTTCCGTATCGTGCATTTACGGACTCGGCGCACCCGAGGAGTATTTTCGTTTGTCGCTGTCGTTGCGTCCCGGTATGGAATGGGAACGCAACGAATTGATGCGGAAGTTGATTGAATTGCAGTACGCGCGCAACGACGTCGATTTTAAGCGTTCGACTTTCCGCGTTCGCGGCGACAGTTTGGAAATTTTCCCTGCGTCCAATTCCGAGGTGGCGATTCGTTTGGAGTTCTGGGGCGATGAAATCGAAAAGATTTTCGAGGTAGAGGCGTTGACGGGCAACAAGCTCAACGAATTGTCACACGTGGCGATTTTTCCCGCCAGCCAATATGCCGTTGGGACGGAGAAACTGAAGGGCGCGCTCGCGATGATCGAGGAGGATCTTAGGGGCGAGGTGCGCGCGTTCGAGGAAGAGGGAAAAATTTTGGAATCGCAACGCCTAAAGCAGCGTACCGAGCACGATTTGGAGATGATGCGCGAGATCGGTTATTGCAGCGGTATCGAGAATTACAGCCGCTATTTCGACGGCAGGTGTCCGGGCGAACCGTCTTTTACCTTGCTCGATTATTTCCCGTCGGGGGAGTTTTTGGTGTTCATCGACGAGAGCCACATGACGATTCCGCAGATCCGTGCGATGTATCACGGAGATCTGTCGCGTAAAAAAAACTTGGTGGAGTATGGTTTTCGGATGCGTGCGGCATTCGACAATCGACCGCTTACTTTTGAAGAATTCGACGCGCGCGTACCACAACTGATTTGCGTCTCCGCGACGCCTGCGCTCTATGAGTTGGAGCAGGCAGGACAACGCGTCGAACAGCTCATTCGACCGACGGGATTGCTCGATCCGCAAATTACCGTTCGCCCCACTAAGGGACAGATAGACGATTTATTGTCGGAAATTCATTTCGTCGTAGCGGACGGGGGGCGCGTGTTGGTGACGACTCTTACCAAGCGCATGGCGGAAGAATTGACGGACTTTTTGAAAGAACATGCCGTCAAGGTCAAGTATATGCATAGCGACGTGGATACGTTGGAGCGTATCGATATCGTCAACGGGTTGCGTTTAGGCGAGTTTGATGTGCTTTGCGGCATTAATTTGCTCCGCGAGGGATTAGATTTACCCGAGGTGAAACTGGTAGCGATTCTCGACGCGGACAAGGAAGGCTTCTTACGGAGCGAAACGTCGCTCATTCAAACGATCGGTCGAGCGGCAAGAAACAGCGAAGGGCGCGTCGTAATGTATGCGGATATGATGACGGACAGCATGCGTCGCGCAATCGAGGAGACTGATCGACGTCGGGAGATACAAGATCGATACAATAAGGAGCACGGAATCGTGCCGAAAACGATCATAAAGGAAGTCAAATCCACCTTAATGGTCACGAAAAAGAAGACGGACGACGATATTAAAATGCAGGATATTCCCGACGAGATCGAAAAATTGAAAGCACTCATGAAGGTGGCGAGCGGTCAGCTCGATTTCGAACGCGCGATCGAGATTCGCGAAAAGATTGCGGAGTTGAAGATGAAACTGCGGAAAGCGCAAAAATAAAACGGATATACCATGTATGAGACGAACAACAATACGGATATACCATGTATGAGACGAACAACAATACGGGTATACCATGTCTTTGAAGAATAAAAGGACGCAATCATGTTCGTATTGAAAAAAGAAAAGAGATATCATGTACGAAAGGAACGGTTTTGAGATATGAAAGAAGAAATAGTGGTAAAAGGTGCAAAAGAAAACAATTTGAAAAATGTGGATGTGACGATTCCACGAAATAAATTGACGGTGTTTACGGGGCTTTCGGGGAGCGGCAAATCCACGCTCGCGTTCGACACGATTTTTGCCGAAGGACAGCGTCGGTATGTGGAGAGTTTATCTTCGTACGCGCGACAATTTTTAGGACAAATGGAAAAACCCGACGTGGAAAGCATTGACGGCTTGTCGCCTGCCATTTCCATCGATCAAAAAACGACTTCGCGAAATCCGCGTTCGACCGTGGGAACTGTGACGGAAATTTACGATTATTTCCGTTTGCTGTTCGCGAGGATCGGTACGCCGCATTGTCCGAAGTGCGGTAGGGAGATCCGCCGTCAGACGGTGGACGAAATTTGCGACAGAGTCATGGAGTTACCGGAGGGGAGCAAGATTCTCGTCAACGCGCCCGTGGTTCGCGGTCGGAAAGGCGAATATACGAAAGAGCTGAACGGCTTCAAAAAGAGCGGTTACGGTAGGGTGAAGATCGACGGGATTGTCTATGACCTGCAGGAAGAAATCAAACTCGAAAAAAACATCAAGCATACGATTTCCGTCGTGGTGGACAGATTGGTGATTAAACCTACGGTGCAGAAACGTTTGACGGATAGTTTGGAGACGGCGTTAAAACTCACTGACGGGTTGGTGATTATCGATTGCGAGGGCGACGAGGAGCTGTATTCCGTGAATTATGCCTGCCCCGATTGCGGCATCTCGATAGAGGAAATCGAGCCGCGATTATTTTCCTTCAACACCGTTTACGGCGCGTGTCCGACCTGTTCGGGACTCGGTTTTAAGCAGTTCGTCGATCCAGACTTGGTCTGCCCCGATAAGAATAAGACGCTCCGCGAAGGCGCGATGAAAGTGACGGGGTGGAACTTAGGCTCGAATTCGATGGCGTTGATGGAGCTTTCCGCGCTTTCCAAAGCGTACGGATTTTCTTTGGACGTTCCCGTGAAAGATCTGCCGATCGGCATTTACGATATCCTCATGTACGGGAGCAAGGAGAGCGTGGACATGCAGTACAAAACGCGTTCCTTTTCCGGGAGTTTCAAAAAAACGTGGGAGGGATACGTCCATAATTTGCAACGCCGCTATGCGACTTCAACGTCGGACGGCGTGAAGAGCGATATCGAGCGTTTGATGCGAAACGCGCCTTGCGACGATTGCGGCGGAAAACGTTTGAAAAAAGAAGCGTTGTCCGTATATGTAGGCGGAAAAAATATTTGGGAGCTTTGCGAGATGTCGATCGATAACCTCTGCGCGTTTATGGAGGAATTGTCGGGGCGGCTCACGCAGACACAACATTTGATTGCCGACGCGATCCTGAAAGAGATCAACAACCGTTTGGGGTTCTTGCGGAATGTGGGATTGAATTATCTTACCTTGACGAGGACGGCGGCAACGCTGTCGGGCGGCGAGAGCCAGCGTATTCGATTGGCGACGCAAATCGGGAGCGCGCTCAGCGGCGTTTTGTACATTTTGGACGAGCCGAGCATCGGGCTGCACCAACGCGACAACGAGAAGTTGCTCAACTCGCTCAAAGGTTTGCGAGATTTAGGGAATACGCTGATCGTCGTCGAGCACGACGAAGATACCATTCGGGCGGCGGATTACATCGTGGATATCGGGCCGAAAGCCGGTGTTCACGGCGGCGAGATTGTGGCGTGCGGTACGCAGGCGCAAATCATGGCGGAGCCGCGTTCGATTACGGGCGATTATTTGGCAGGCAGAAGAAAAATCGAAACGCCTGCGGTGCGCGCGAAACCGAGCAACAAATGGTTAAAATTCTACGGTTGTAGACAAAATAATTTGAAAAATATCGACGTAAAAGTGCCGGTCGGGTTGATGACGGCGGTGACGGGTGTTTCCGGAAGCGGGAAATCCAGCTTTGTAAATGAGATCGTGTATCCGTTACTCGCCAATACGCATAACGGAGCAAAACATAAGCTCGGCGAGTTCGACCGCGCGGAGGGCATGGAGTATTTCGATAAAGTTATTGCCATCGACCAATCGCCGATCGGCAGGACGCCGCGCAGTAATCCTGCGACGTACACGGGCGTGTTTAACGCCATTCGCGATCTGTTTTCGATGACTCCCGACGCGAAGGAGCGCGGTTACAAAGCCGGGCGATTCTCGTTCAATATTTCCGGGGGCAGATGCGAGCATTGCTTCGGCGACGGCATTATTAAGATCGAAATGCACTTTTTGCCCGATATTTTCGTGCCGTGCGAGGTATGCGGCGGACAACGCTACAATCGGGAAACGTTGGAGGTAAAATATAAAGGGAAGAGTATTTCCGATGTTCTGGAAATGACGGTGGAAGAAGCTTGCGAATTTTTTGCGCCCGTTCCCTCCATTTACAATAAAATCAAAACGCTCAACGACGTCGGATTAGGGTATATCAAGTTAGGACAAAGCTCCACGACGCTTTCGGGCGGCGAAGCGCAACGTGTCAAGCTCGCAACCGAGCTGTCCAAACGCTCCACGGGAAAGACGCTGTATATTTTGGACGAGCCGACAACCGGCTTGCATAGCTATGACGTTGATAAGCTTATTAAGATTTTGTTGCAATTACGGGAAGGCGGCAATACGGTTTTGGTTATCGAGCATAACTTGGACGTTATCAAAACGGCAGATTATTTGATCGATTTGGGACCGGAGGGCGGTAGCGGCGGCGGAACGATCGTTTGTGAAGGAGCGCCCGAAGAGGTCGCTCAGGTCGAAAAAAGTTATACCGGTCAATTCCTGAAGAAGATATTATAGGACTTAGTCTTAAAATAATGCGAGATTAAATCCTGTTAATGAATAATTAGTTGCTTTCCGCGGATATCGATCGCAAAGATTTTTGAAAGGGAGTTCGCTTGTCGAATTCGCCCAAAAGGCTTCGAAAATGTAAGAGAAATTCTTGACGAAAGACGAGGGTTGTGCTATAATAGATGAAAATATTTACGGGAGGATTCTATTTGTGAAAATACAATATTTCGGAACTGCCGCATATGAGGGAATCCCCTCTCTGTTTTGTCAATGCGATTCGTGCAAACGCGCAATGAAGCTCGGCGGAAAAAATATGCGTACGCGCGCGCAAGCGTTGATCAATGAAGAGATTTTAATGGATTTCAACGCCGATACGGTGGCGCATTATCAAACGTACAAATTCGACTGGGAAAAGGTCAAATATTGTCTGATTACGCATAGTCATTCCGACCATTTGTATCCGAACGACTTGGTGATGTTTGCCGAGCCGGGGTACGTTCCGAAGACTTCGCATATTGATTTTTATGCAGGAACATCCGGCTACACGCAGATTTGCTATCAATTTTCTTCGGGACGAGTGGACCATACGCGCGCGACGATCAATGAAATCGCCCCGGGCAATATGTTCCGCATGGGGGAGAATACCGTCCTCGTGTTGCAGGCGAATCACGACTTGACCGGCTCGCCCGTTATTTATGCGATTGAGGATAAGGACAAAAAACGCATTTTGTACGCGCACGATACGGGCGTATTCAGCGACGGCGTGGTTGCCGATTTGAAACGCATGGGGCGTTTCGATATCGTTTCGCTCGACTGCACGGGCGCGTTGCTCCCCGGAAAATGGGTTCACGGTCACATGAATTTGAATACCGATGTCGACATGAAGGAGCTTTTGTTCCGCGAGGGGCTTGCCGACAAAGCGACGAAGTTCGTAGTTACGCATTTTTCGCATAATTCTTTGTTAGGGCACGACCATGAGGAGCTTTGCGCCGAAGCGTCGAAATACGGCTTTGTTGTCGGCTACGACGGTTTGACTGTGGAGGCATAAAGACCGCTCGACAGAGCAATATTGGCAAATGAAACGATTTACAAAAATTGATTTAATAAGGAATTGGGGCTGCCGCATAACGCGACAGCCCCATGACTTTTTATCTTTCCGCGACGAGTAAAATTTTCGATACGGAATTTAACAACGTTATTTGATGTCATTCATTAAATAAAGAGTGCTTAGTAAATTCGTAACTCGGCAATTTTTTCGGAATTCTGACGGTGCAACTCCGGTATATCGCTTAAAGATTTTTGAAAAATATTGTATAGTTCCGAAATTGAGACTGTCGGAAATTTCTTGTAAAGTATAAGTATTTTCAGCGATCATTAGTATACTTTTTTGTATTTTGGCTCGCTGAATATAGGTGGATACCGTTTCGCCCATTATTTTTTTGAATGTTCGACTAAAATGTGCGGTTGAATAATGAAAATGTTCTGCAATTTGCGAGGGGAAAAGCACTTCGTTTAGGTGCTCGTTGATATAGCTCACTACGGATTGCTTAAACATTGCCGCTTTAGAGGTTTCGTTTTGTTTAAATTCATGCTCGCTCCGAAGTTGCAGTGCCGTCCGGATCAATAAAATGAGAAAATATTCCAACTGGATTTTGAGCGTTTGCAGATAGGCGTAGTTATTTTGTTTCCTTTTGGGAGAGTTAGTATCAAAAAAGAAATACCCGTCATTGGGAAGATTATCGATATATTCGGTTCCTATATTGTATAAAACAGATTGTTGCGTCTTTGTGAGCGTCATCTTGTTTTCGAGTATATAATCCGGCAGAGGCGAAGAAACGAAAATGCAAGTCCAGGAACTGCAGATATCATTATTTGCCGACATTTGGTGCCATGCCATAGGCGGTACGATCACTAATTCGTTTTGACGGAAAATATAAGATTTTCCGTTGATTTTTGCTTTTATACTACCTGTAACGACGTAGAAAATTTCGTACGCGTCGTGTCGTTCCGGGTGTCCGATGAAATTTCGATTGTAATTGTAGCTGTAAAATTTGCATATATGGCTCACTTTTAACGTTTCGGTAAGTTCATAAAGGGGCAAACGAGTTGTTGAGCATGCTAATTGTATTTTTAATGTGTCCATATCACTACTATAACACTTTGTAGATAGGAAGTCAATCAAAACATCAAAAAAATATAAATATTCCAGCAAAAAAGTTGTAGAAATATAATAAGAGATGTTGTATAATAAATGCAAGAAGCGATTAGAAATATTATATTTCTTTGAAACTTTACAAAAAAATCTTATATTTTGGGAGGTCAAAATGAAGGCAAAGAACAAAAATTTACTGTTAAGCGTAATAACGATTATTTTCGCCATTGCGTTTAGTGTGGCATTGGCATGGTCGTTTTACGGCGGAGCGAGAATGAACATCGCGGTTGCAGACGAAACGGAGGCTGTGTACGATGAAGTGACAATTGAAGACCTGAACGGTTTATCGGTGAGTGGCGGTTCGTATTCTTTCACTGCTACAAACGACGAGGTACGAACAACGTTTACGCCGAGTTCGAACAATACGACGAATTCCGTAGTATTCGGTTTCAATTACGTGACAACGGATATTACGGAAGCGAACAATCGGTTGGAAATCCGTATAGGTAATACCATATGGGGCGGTTATACGTTCTTTTTCACCGAGGACAGAATTTGGAACGAACAATTAAATGTAAATGCAATGGGTGCCTTAAAAGCGAATGAGACGCTATATATTGAAATGGGCGTCATTAGACAAGCCGACGGCAATGCGCATATTTTCGTAAAAGTAGACGATGTTGCCGTGATTGACGGGACGGTGGCGCAGAATGCGACATGGACGACGAACAACATTAATTTCTATGCCGGCGGTACGGGCACCAAAACGCTTTCTGTGCGACAGACGACAGATACGAACGAACAACTTGTTACATACGATACGGTATCTGTAAAAGACGTATTCGGTGAAACGGTACATACGGTAAATGCGACGTCGAGTGATTACGATGAGAGAAGCGGCGCGTATACAGGCTCGAGTGAAAATACAACGGGCTCGGTTGCGTTTAAGTTTAAGCTCAACGTAGGCAATGCAGTAGGCGTCGAGCGTTTGGTTCAACTTCGTCAAAACGGTACAAATTCTTATCGATTCTATTTGTGGAGCAACGGTATTAAATTGCATTGCTTTATAAACGGTGCCTTTGATACAGGTTCGGATGTTTACGATTGGGGCGCAAAGGAAGAATCGGAATACGAAGTAGAGCTCGGCGCGATCGATATTAAAGATACGACCAAGGTTTGGCAGTACGTTAAGTTGGACGGTGAATTGGTTTTAAGCAGAAAGGTAGAGGCGATTGCCACGGCAACGACAAAGACGATAACGGTCGGCGGTAACGATTCCGCGCCTTGGATGTTGACCGATTTGCGAGAAGAAGAACCGATCAAAACCGGGATTTCTATGGAAAAATCTTCTGCGTATGAGAACGTTCAAGTAAAAAATCTTGAAGATTTAATGGCAGACGTTTCTTATTTGAATATTGGTTTCGGAGCCGCTCAAACGGAGAATAACAATATTAAACTCGAGAAAAAAGAGGGCGAGGACAGAACGCCTATTATCGAATTGAAGCCGAAAGAAAACGTAAAGTGGGCATACAATCTCGGTATAAAATTTGCGTCGGTGAATACTTGTGTCGCGGCAGACGAAGCGGAAACATCGTTGGATCCGATTGCACAAAGAGACATGAAAAAGGATACCGCTATCGAGCTCGGTTTAGAACTTTGCGCTACCAGTATGGGTGCTTATTGGACGCAAGGAATGGGTTATTTGGCGTATCTCGTTTGGGATCCGGGTGCCGGTTCTTATAATGTAACGTTTTTCCCCGAGGGACCTGCGGGTACCACGGTCGGCGTGGCGGTTGCAAGACTTCAATCTCACCCGAATTTCTCGGAAGACTTCTTGCCTATCGGTGAAAAATATACGATCGAATACGGTTTGTTTAGCGCAGATATCGAGAAATCTTTGACAATGTATGTATGCATTACCAATTCGGCAGGTAAAGAAATTTATGTAGAAAACACATGGGCGGCGGCGGACATTAAAGAAACCGCGACGACCGGCGGATACGTTAGAATCGCGAAATTGCCTTATGTATGTTCCTCTGCAGTGGAGCTTATGTCGGTGGACTCGGAAACTACGTTGTTAGCGAAATACGAGCCGGTATACAAAGAAGCAGAAAGCATTGTAGATCATGATATTTCCGATTATTTGCCGATCGGGCAAGACGGTATAACGTATACGACGACCTCGAAAGAAGACACGAAAGATATTATCAACGTTCGGAAATTCATCGTGAACAGCAAGAACGAAATGTATCTCAGATTTTCCGGTGATTATAACTTAAGATTGGCGTTCTTTACGGATAGAAGCGATGGAAATTGTTCTGCGGGATATCATGTTGTATTCGTCCCGGGTAACATTACGGTAGAATCCTTCTTGAGTGGTAGCGCGCAGATCAGCAAACGTGCAGATTACAATTTTACGGAGAACGAAAAGACCCATGTAAGCATAAAAGCCGTACAGCTTTATGTGGAAGGCATCTTAAAGGCGGTGCGTATTACCGTATACGTTGACGGCGAATCGATTGTCTCTGGAGACTTTGCATTACAGCTTGCTACGTTGCCTACGTATTTCGACGGTATTATGAGCGGAAACGGTAGCGTTACGATTTATCCTTACGATCAAAACGTAACAGCGGATATCGGAATCGAGATGAATCTTGCCAAAAAGAAAATAGACATCGATAAGCAGGTGAAATTGGATTACAAAATCGGAAAAGAAATCATCGGGGATTCGGTGACGTACAGCTACAAAATCGTAGACGGCGAATCGTATGCCGAACTTAAGCAAAACAGTAACGGCGCAACGTATTTGGTCGGCAAAGCAAACGGTAAAGTGAAAGTGTCGGCTGTCGTGACGACTGAATATGGTACGTTTGAAAGCGAGGTAGTGGAAATTACCGTAGGAACGGGTATCGCAGAGGTGCCTTCGGAATCTTCTTCCAGAAATTCATCTCTTGATTCCACGACGTCGAGCGGTAATTCGACAACCGATTCAACAACTTCGAACGAAGAGATGCTGTTCGGCTGTTTCGGTTCGTTAGAAACGTTGTCGTTCAGCATGGTATTTTTGCTGGCGGTAGCGGTGTATTTCGTTGCAAAAAAGAAAGAAGATAGATAAATAGTGCGAACGGAACGTGAGGTTGTCGTTCTTTAGACAACCTCACATTTATCGTTCGGTATGGGTGAAAACGATTATAATAACAGGAGATAACAATTTATGAAAAGTTTAATGAAGAAAAAATGGTTGTCCATTGCGTTGGCGACGATCGTATCGCTGAGTATGGGGGCTTGCGGCGGTGAAACTTCTGGCAGCGTCAATAGCGGTTCTCATTCCGGTGGAACTCTCGAAAGCGGCTCTAACGGAAACGGGGAGAAAATTTACGAAGGAGAAGAAATTTTCGTGAGCATGCGTTTGGCAGGCTTCGACAGATGGTTAGACGATTACGCATACTTGTTTGAAGAAGAAACCGGTTGTAAAGTTAATATCAATTGGAATCCGTCGTTGAATTCAGAGGTTAGAAGCATTTTTATGTCAAGCAGTTACATTTTGGACGATTTGTATTTTGCGACGGTAACGGATCTTTGGGTGGATTGGTCGAAAGAAGGAAAACTTCTTGAAATCGACGGATTCGACGATATCCTTCGCGATGAAATGAAAACGTTGGGTACGTATAACGATACAAGATATACGTTGGACGTTATTTGTCCGCCGATGGGACTTGTTTATAATCAAGACTATTTGAATGCGATTCCTTCGCATGGCGAATACGAGCAGGGGAAATTTCCCGAAACGTTCCAAGGACTTTTAGATTTATGCGAAAAAGTCAACGAACTCGGGAAAATCAACGGTAAATCCGTAAAACCTATGAGTTGGGGCGGTAAAGTCGAAGACGTTTTCGATATGTATAAGGCACTTTGGGCGCAAGGCAACGGAGGCATCGATTATACGAATTACGTCAATCAACAAGGCGAAGAACCCGTTGAAGAATATTTTATGAGCGATTCCATAAAAAATGCGTTGACGGCGTTGGTTTCGTTGATGAATGTGGAAGACGGGTATTCTGCGAATTCGATTCTCGGATGTAACGAAAAAGACAATATCAATCAAGAACAGAACTTTTTGAACGGAGAATGCGTCTTCTGTCCTTCGGGCAGTTGGTTTCCTACGGAAATGAAAGACAGTATTACCTCCGATACGTTTGAATTTGGTTTTGCCAATATGCCGTTGTACGATACTTCAGAGACGGTAAGGACGACGTTGATCAATATGCCCACTGAACAATTTTTCATTCCTGCAGAGGCAGAAAATGCCGACATTGCATTGGCATTTTTGAAATTTGTTTTTTCTGCTGAAAATTGTGTCGATATTCACAAAAAAATCGGTACGCCGTTGGCAATCAAGTATGAGTTTACGGAAGAGGATATGGCGGATTTGGACAGTTTTTCGCAACAGGTCACCAATACGGTTTTCGATAATAAGCTTGTTACGGTAGGCTCCAATAATCCTATGTTCTTATTGAGCGTTACCTGCGGACGTTTTGTATATTCTAACGGAGATTATAATTATTTCTTCGATGAAGTGACGACGAAGAATTTTAGTTCTTCCGATTTGGATAAGATGATGGCGGATAGTTATCTTGGCTTTAAAAAATCGTGGAGCGAATACAGGAAATCGGCGGGATTGATTTCTTAACCTACCATAAGTAGCGGAGTACTATTATGAAATTTACTAAAATTAAGAACAAGGAAAAATTTTGGAATGCGGTTTTCATTTACGGGATATTGTTTTATCCTGTGTTGCATTTTTGCGTTTTTTCGATCGGGATGAATATAAATATGATCGTGCAATCTTTTCAAGACTATCCAACAACGAATTTTTACGGATTAGAGAATTATAAAAATATCATTCTGACGCTGGCAGGGAAAAGACCGCAAAGCGGCGTTATTTACACAAAAGCCATCTGGAATTCGCTTTCGATTTTGCCGTTGACCTTAATTATAAATATGCCGATCTCCTTGGTGTTCGCTTATGCGATCTATAAGCGTTATTTCGGACATAAATTTTTCCGAGTTATATTATTTATCCCGACTGTGACGTCTGCCGTCGTGCTTTGTTTGGTATTTAATATGGCGGTAAGACGGGATGTCGGTTTTATTCCGGTGTTATTGGAAAAAGTCGGTTTAGGTAGTATCATTCCGGAAAGCGGTTTTATGGGGACGGACGAAACGGCATGGACGATGATTCTTATTTTTAGTGTATGGACAGGTATTTCGACGAACTTGATTTATTTTTGTTCGGCAATGGGGCGACTTCCGCAAGAAGTGTTTGAAAGTGCGCAACTTGACGGAGCGAGCGATTTTAGACAATTTTATTCTGTTGCAATCCCTTTGGTATGGAGTACGATAACGACGATTTCTATAACCGGAATATCGGGTATATTCTCTTGGTATTTGCCTTCGTTGCTTTTAACGAACGGCAAATACGGGACGAGTACGATCGGTTTGATTGTAATCGTAAATTCGCAAAGTCGTAATAGTCTCGGCGTCATATCCGCATTCGGCGTTATCATTGCCGTAATAGGCACGATTGTTACGTTGTTAGGGAAAAAGTTGTTCGGCAGTGTGTTTAGTGAGGTGGAGTATTAATGAAAACGAAGATGCATAAAAAGACGGTCGGGGATAGGATTTTTTCTTGGACGATCATAGCCTTTATGTCTGTTTTTGCCTTGAGCTTTTTGTTTATATTTGTTTGGATGTTTTGTAACAGTTTGCGGAATCCGGCAAATTACAATGCGAAACCGTTGGCGTTGTTTGATTTCAGAAACATGGACGGATTGTTCGACAATTACAAAGAAGTATTCAAGTACCAAGTGATTAAAACGGTCAAAGTGGACGGAAAACGACAACATTTGACGATCAATATGTTTACGATGTTGAAAAATTCCTTTATACAAATCGGCATATCGGTAATCGGGGGAATTGTGTTTCCTCCTGCGGTCGGGTATGTAGTAGCGAAGTATAATTTCAAATTAAAGAAAGTAATCATGACGACCATTGTTATGACGATGTGTATTCCGTCAATCGGGACGACGGCATCTACCTTAAATCTTTACGATAAATTAAATTTAATTAATACATGGTGGCCGGTTGTCTTAGGTACTTCTGGAGGTTTAGGATTCGGTGTCTTGCTATACGGTAACTATTTTGGCGCGATTCCATGGGAGTTTGTGGAATCGGCAAAGCTTGACGGCGCGAGCAATCTGAAAGCCTATCTGTTGATTATGCTTCCGCAGGCGGTACCTTTGTTGTTAGCGCAAACGGTTATGACGGTCATAGGGACCTGGAATGATTATATGACGAGCTTTATGTACATGCCCGATAAACCGACCTTGGCATACGGAATCAATGCGCTGACTACGTATTATAATAATGCGAAGCCGAGAGCGTTCGCGGCGTTATTTATGATGTCTGGCGTTACATTGGTCCTTTACGGATTATTCAGTAAAACAATTATGAGCAGCTTCTCTGCGGGAGGATTAAAAGGATGACAAAAAAAGGAAAACTTGCTTTATCGTTGAGCGCGTTGTTATTCACGGTGAATTTTTTCGGGTGCTTTGGAGGCAATGCTTCCGAGAGTGGCAATTCCGGAGACTCGTCGTCGTTAGGCGTGGAAAATCGGGAAAACACGACGCTTATGGATTATGAAAAACACAAAGACAGAAATATATCCGTTATGGCTTGGAATTTTCCCGATTTGGAATATTCTCAAAAAACCGGTTATGACACCGCTAAAAATAATGCGATGATCAAGGACATCAAGGATGCAGGGTTCGATATTTTGAATTTAACGGGTTGGGATATGAAGCATCCGGATACCGAAGAAAATTTGCGCCTCATCGAGGGACAAATCGAATTGTGTAATAAATATGATTTGAATACGATTGTGTTCGGATGCAATACTTCTTTAGATAATGAAAATTGCGTATTTACGGATAAATATCCGGATTTTTCCGATTGTGCGGGTTTTTATGGCTTTATGCCTTGGGATGAACCTTACGAACAAGTGATGGAAAAATTGGCGCAGTATGCAAGGCAATTTAACGACATCTATAAAGGTACGGACGCGGTTTATCTGGTGAATCTGTTCCCGTCGTATGCAAACGGCGTTTTTGCTAACGGATACGAAGGGTATCTCGAGTCGTACGGGGATATCGTTTTAAGCCAAGTAGAAGGCGAAAAATGGATGATGGTCGATAGTTATCCGATTGAAACGGACGAAACGCTGTTGACTAATTTCTTGTATGATTTAATGACGTTGAGGGTGTATTCTCAAAAGTATGATGCCTACTCGCATATGTGTTTGCAGGGTTCGGCTACGGGGAATAAGATGCGTTCTCCGACGAAAGAAGAGTTATACACGCAAGTGTATACGGCACTTGCTTTCGGAATGGACGCATATTCGTGGTATACTTATGCGACACCGCTCGAGTTGCAGATTCCCGACGGAGCTTCGGCAGTGAAACGAGACGGAACGAAGACAGAGTTGTACGACATGCTCAAGGAAGTAAATTATACAATTAAGTCGTTCGGCTACGTTTATAAATGTTTTGCATGGGAAGGAATCATGTTGAATGCGGATAAACAGACCTCCGCAATGAATTTAATCACTAAAAATCGGGAACTTCGCACCTATGTAATGGAGGCGTCGGACACGGATACGTTGCATAGTGTATCTTCCGAAAGTGATTACGTCATAGGCGTTATGCGCGATGAGCTGGGTAACGAAGGTTTTATGATTTCTAATTACAGCGACAAAAAAACATCTGCAAATATTAAAATCGATTTGAAGTTCGATAAGATGAATTATTTGCGCGTTTATCAAAAAGGCGAGTGTCGTGACGTCGCGTTAAACGATTATTCCATATGTTTGGAACTCGATTATGGCGGCGGTGCGTTTGTTATTCCGTACTATAAAGCCGATTAAGAGCATGCCGCATGATGTCATCACGCGAGAAGCGTTAAAGATCTTTAAGGAAGAAATAAGCGGATTTTTCGCAAAATCTATTGCTTTTTCGCGTTGTATGTTATCGTGCGGTATTGTTTTAAGTTTTCGGATGTGAAATCTTGTTTTGAGGAGTCGATTATGAATAATAAGGAATGGTTTAAGCAAGCGAAATACGGAATGATGGTGCATTTCGGGTTATATTCCGTTTTGGGCGGAGAATGGAAAGGCAAACGAATGGGAAATATTATAGGAGAATGGGCGCAGGCTTATTTCAGAATTCCGAATGCCGAGTACGAAAAGCTCGCTTCGGTATTTAATCCTATTTTTTTCAATGCGGAAGAATGGGTCGATACGGCAATCGATGCAGGTATGCGTTATATGGTTGTGACGGCGAAACATCACGAAGGTTTCGCTTTGTTCCGCTCTCGGGTCGATAAATTTAACGTCGTGGACGCAACGCCGTTCAAGCGAGATATTATCGAGGAGTTGGCGAATGCTTGCGCAAAGAAGAATTTCAAATTCGGGTTATACTATTCACAGGCTTTGGATTGGCGTGAAAGGAACGCCGGCGGCTGGGGCGAAGAATGCGGTTTGAACGTAGGCGGAATGCCTTGGGGAAATACTTGGGATTTCCCCGACCACGCAGGGAAAGATTATACAGAGGTGTTTGAACGGAAAATCAAACCGCAAGTGCGAGAACTTTTGACGAATTATGGCAATTTGGCTTTAATTTGGTTTGATACGCCGCATACGATTGCGCAGGCACAATCTAAAGAATTGTACGATATGGTGAAGAAATTGCAACCCGATTGCTTATTAAATTCGCGGATTGGCGCGGCAGGGTGTCAATATGATTATACGAGTTGGGGCGATAACGAAATTCCCGAAGAATATCAAGACGGAGGTTTGTTGTTTGAAACGCCGGCGACGATGAACGACACTTGGGGATATAAAACCTATGATCAAAATTGGAAAAGCGTGAGCGAAATCGAATATATAAGGAAGCATCTAAACGAAAGGGGAATCAATTATCTTCTAAACGTCGGACCGGATCTTCTCGGGCGTATTCCCGCTCCGTGTGTGGATATTCTAAGGTCGGCAAGGATGGATCTCTAAATAAATGCCAAGGGCGGTCGTTTTTATACGGCTGCCCTTGATGTATATAAGATTAAGATAATATAATGTCGCATTTTATGGCGTCGGGATAGGTAATTTCCGGCGTTTTTCCGTCTTTCATTTTGCAGATTACTTTTCCGTAAGGAGTCAGTAGCTCTACAACGGCGTATTCTAATCCCAATAGGTTCGGAGAAAGTCGGATGCTTTTCATGCCCGGTTCGAGAATTTCCAGCCCCGATAAAGCTTTGGGAAGAGAATAGAGCGGAGTTCCGCCCCAAGCGTGGCTGTGATCGAAAGTATAAGTCGGTTCGGGAGCGACAAAACCTTCCACCAAACCTTTGGAACATTCTTTTACTTTCGGTTTCCACAATTCCAGTATTTTCAGTGTGTATTTTTCACGTAAATCCAATCGATAAACGCCTTCCAACAGGTAATGTAGAAAATAGGGTTGACAGTCGCCTTCAATTTTATCGGAAAGGATCTTATCGACGAGCGATTTTGCGATTTTATCGTCGCAAACGCCGAAATAGGCGGCGAGTATATTAGAATGCTTTAAGTAATAACGTTTTTGAGTGTTTTCAGGCATCCAAAACCCGATAAGCTCTTTTTTTGTGGGGGTGTTCAAACCCTCGAAGTAGACTCCTCTTTCGCGGTCGAACAGCAATTCGTTGATGGCTGTATGCAGGCGTTCTTTCTTTTTATCGCAGCTACGGGCGTTTTGCGGATCATTCAAGACGGTAAAAATTTTTGTCGCGGCGTCTAACGCTCCGAAATAGAACATATTCAAACAAGTTTGTCCTAAAGCTTTCGGCGGATGGTGCATGGAGTACCCGTCAATATAGATCCAATCGATAAACAAATAATCGGGTGGATTTTCAATTAAATCGTTTTCGCCGAGGTAGGAATCGAAACGATTTAAGAGCCGAACGAGAGCTTTTTGGCAGTTCTGTAAAAGCGTGACGTTGCCCGTAAACATATATACGTCGTAAAGCATTTTTACCCAGATCAGACTATAAGAGGTGTGAAAGAGCCTTCCGTTTGTGTTTTCGAGCATAACCGCCGTTCGCAATAAATCAAATTCGGCAAGGCGCATATCCCCGAAGGAAAAAGGCGTCATTAAGCTTTCGATGTAGTAGTCGCCGGTACAAGCCAACGGCTCGCAATGTCGCGGACTGTCCAAGTGGTGTGTTTGGCGGCAAATTTTCAGGGTATGTTTGCATGTTTGTAATACGGCATTGAGGTCGAAATCGCTCGTTACGGTTTCGACTTCCGTTATAACGGGATAATGTGTGACCAAAAAAGTAATGCGAACTTCGGCGTTCGTTGCGGAATTGTTTTTGATTACGGTGGTAATATTGCCTGCGCTTTGCAGACAAAAACTACGATACTCTTGGGTATTCGAAAAAACAAGTTTTTCTTTATGTCTCGGCGATTCGTCAAGTTCTCGGCAAAGGATAGCGACTGTAACTTCGCCTTGCGTGACAGCGTTTACTTGTACAAAGCCGCTCCAAATTTTATCGAATTCCAATCGGACGACTTTTTCTTCGCCTGCCGTTACCGTTACGTGGCTGTTTTTGCATGTCAACGCATATTCTTCGCGGACGGGGATCGGGGCGACCGATGTATGCCAAATATTTTCGAGAATTTTAGCAGGGAGATAGGCATCTCCAACAAGTCTGCCGTCGTAACGACACGGACCGGAATACGCATTGTTTTTACGGACGAGCCACGTTTGGTCCGTAAAAATTTGCTTTTGCGAACCATCCTCAAACGTCAAAATCGCAGAGAGCATAAAACCGCCTTGCCCTTTTGAGTATTCGCAAATTTGATAGGGGAGCATTTGAACGCGTGCAAAAAAATTCAACGCATTCGTATGCGGTTCGAGCATGGTTTCATAAGTGTAAAAATTTTCTCTCGGAGTGTCGTTGCCGATGAAGAAATCGCCGCCGACACAAGGCGGTCCCGTTGCGATGAGCTTATCATTGCAGAAAAATTGAAAAGACGCGTCGCCGCTGAAGCGTAACTCCGCGCGTAAAATATTCGAGGGGAAAACGTAATTTTTTTGAAATTCCGCCACGATATATTGCTGCTTGTCGTTATAGGCAAATCCGCTGTAGATATTGCTTCGGCATTCCGGATAGAGATTCTGCGGAAGTCCGATCCACTGTTCGATATGTTGCATAATTGTACTCGATTAAATGTAAATTTTTATAACGACATTATAGCAGAAAATTTCGTTAAAGGCAAGTATTTATCAAAAAAGTATAAGAAACAGAGAATAGAATTGCAACAGACAAGAAGAAAGACATAAAAATAACGAAATCGCAACTTAAAAAAGCTAAAGAAAAGCGAACGCCGCGGCGAGGGGGGGCCTCGCCGCGGCTACTCTATTTTCGAATTTCGTATTTCGGCTTATTTTAATTTCTGTTGCTTGATCCACACGCTCATGACCGTTCTATGCGGTAAGAGTTTTACGAGTAACGCTTGCCCTTTGGCTTTGAACCCGAAAACGGAGACGTCTTTGCGCTTGCGTCGCAAGTCTTTCCATGCCTGTCGAACGATCTGTTCCGGGCGGTACATCGCTGTGTACTTTTTTACGACCGCGGTCGAGTTGTTTTCCGTTGCGCGTTCGAAAAACGCGGTTTTCGTCCAGAACGGACAGACGCAAAGACAACGACCGCGCTTGCTTTTTCGGAGTTCGCGGTTCAAAGCTCTGCCGTAAGACAGGACGAATGCTTTGCTCGCCCCGTACGTGGCGAGATAGGGAATCGGCTGAAATGCCGCCACGGAGGCAATCAACAAAATCGCGCTTTTTCCCGAAAGGTAGGGGAGCGTCGCCGTCGTGAGTCCGACAATGGAGCGACAGTTCAAATCGACCATATTTTGCAAAACGGCAGGGTTTTCCGATTCGGTTGCGCCGAATCTTCCGAAACCCGACGCGCAGATAAGATATTGAATTTTTACATCGTTTGCCTGCAAGGCTGACTCTAAAACCGTCGTGGACGACGTTTCGGACAAGTCGAGCGCAAACACTTTGACGGGAATGCTCGTCAGTGCTTGTAACGTCTCCAACTTATCTTTGCTACGCGCGACGACCCAAATTTCGTCGAGTTCGTCGGCTTTGTCGTTCAACGACAGAAAAAATTGTTTCCCGATGCCGCTAGAGGCTCCGGTTACGATAGCGATATTTTTCATAAGTCCTCCAAAACGTAACTACCATGTATGCGTTTAATTCAAATAAAGGAGTCATGTCCGCGTTGAAATCAGCATACCATGTACGAGATTATAAAGAAGTATAATCGATTTTTTTGTCTTTGTAGTAATAAATTTCGTCTTTTTCGCCGATCGGGCGGAGTATGCGAGCCGGATTTCCCACGGCGACGATGTTGGCAGGCAGATCCTTGGTGACGACGCTCCCTGCGCCTACGACGGTGTTATCTCCGATCGTGACGCCCGGCAGGACGATGACGCCTGCGCCGAGCCAGCAATTCTTGCCGATATGCACAGGCATATTGTATTGCAAGCCCTTTTCGCGTAGTTGCGGCAAAATGGGATGCCCGGCGGTGGCAATGGTGACATTCGGCGCGATCATGGTGTGGTCGCCCACGTAAATGTGCGAGTCGTCCACCAAAGTCAGATTGAAATTGGCGAAAATATTCTTGCCGAAATGTACGTGTTTTCCGCCGAAATTGGCATGAAACGGGGAGAGTACACAACAATTTTCACCCACTTCCGCGAACATTTCTTTGAGCAGCGCCGCACGTTTTTCTGATTCGCTAAGCCGCGTTGCGTTGTATTCTTCCATTTTCTCCAAGCAACGGAGCTGGTCGCTCCAAATTTCTGCGTCGGACGGGTCGTAAATGACTCCGCCATGCAGTTTTTCTTCCATGGTCATAGATTTTTCTCCTACAAATTTTAGTATTCCGCGCTTTCGATGATACCGCCTCCGAGACAATCGATTCCGTCGTACAAAACGGCGTATTGTCCTTCCGTCACCGCGCGTTGCTTTTCAACAAACTCGATATGAAGCGAGTCGTCCTTCCGAACGGACACGCGGACGGGTTGGTCGGGTTGTCGATAGCGGAATTTCGCGGTACATTCAAATTCTTTTTCCTGTGGCGGCGTCGGGATCCAATTGAACCCTGTTACCTCGCAAGACTTGGAATAGAGCGGTGTTTCGTCGCCGTGTGACACGTACAGAATATTGTTGACAAGGTCTTTTTTGACAACGAACCATCTGCCGCCTTCCGCATCGCCCTTGATACCGCCGAGATCCAAACCGCGACGTTGCCCCAAGGTGTAATACATCAATCCGTCGTGTTCGCCGACTTCTTTGCCGGAAAGGTCGAGAATCTTTCCTTTTTGCGCCGGCAGGTACGAGCTGAGGAACTTTCTGAAATTACGTTCTCCGATGAAGCAAATGCCCGTGCTGTCCTTTTTTGCGGCGGTTGCCAAGCCGTACTCCGCAGCGATTTTTCTAATCTCCGGTTTTTCCATGTCCTGTAAGGGAAAAAGCACGTTTTCCAGCTGTTTTTGCGACAATTGATTCAAGAAGTACGTTTGATCCTTATTTTGATCTTTGGCTTTTTGCAAGCGATGAATGCCGTTTTCGTGAGAAATTTTGCAATAATGCCCCGTGGCGATGTAATCCGCGCCGAGTTTTTTGGCTTCGTCCAAAAACGGACCGAATTTGATCTCCCGATTGCAAAGCACGTCGGGGTTGGGGGTTCTGCCCGCCTTGTATTCCGCGAGGAAATAGGAGAATACGCGCTCCATATACTCTTTGGCGAAATTGACGGTGTAGTAGGGGATATCGAGCACCGAGCAGACGCGCCGTACGTCGGCGTAGTCTTCTTCGGCGGTACAGCAACCGTTCTCGTCGTTTTCCTCCCAATTGAGCATATAGAGTCCGATGACGCTGTAACCTTGTTGTTTCAGGAGCAGCGCGGCAACGGAGCTGTCCACGCCGCCGCTCATGCCGATCACGACAGTTTTTGACATAAAAAAGTACCGTTCCTTTAAGAAATTTAAAAATTTTTTAAACAATTTGAAAATAGTATACCATAAACGCTTGCAAAAAGGAAGTAAAAAATAGTAAAATATATATGCTTTTGAAGAAAAAATGTACTCGTAGTGTAATTGGATAACATTACAGCCTCCGACGACTTTTTTCTACTTTTTCCAAACTCCAATATGTGGTATTCATATAGGTGGTTTACCCACAATATATTGTGGTTTCATTTATGCATTTTCAAAAATCCCACCCAAATCCCACCCGAAGGGATAAAAACACCCCTTGAAACGCCTTTATTTCTCTGGCGATTTTGAATATTTTGAACGGGTTGTTTTGCTTGTGTTTTTCCTTGAAAAGTGCTATAATTGAAGCGTAAATTTGGTGAATAAATGTATTAACTGGATTTTCAAAACTATCAACATTATACCAATTTTTCCCGATTTAGTCCAACCAATTTAATGGTGATTCATAATTATAACCAAAAGTGATATTTTTGTTTGTCAAATTTTTAGATGTGCTTGTAGTCTAATTGGATAAAATCTCGGCTTCCGACGCCGACGTTCTGAGTTCGAGCCTCAGCAGGCACACCAGCAAAAAACTCCCGCTTTAATTTCAAAGTGGGAGTTTTAATATTTTGTATTAAATTGTGTCTGCTGAGGGAACATTTTCGCAAGAAAAACGAATATGCTTAACTGCGGTTTATACGTGGTATCTAAGAGAAATCTGCAATATGTAAGGGGTGTATCGTGTATGCTTTTATGTGATGCAATTATAATTGGAAGTGGTTTGGGGTAATTCTCAAAGCTCTCATTATTGCTCATATTTTGGTGCATAAGGAAGATGCTCAGTCGTTCGTATATCTACCTTTTACAAGGAAAGTCTTATATAATTTCAGCCCTTCTCTATGTAATTGTATTCGCTTTGAAGCCGTTTTATATTGATGTCTGATTTGGGTCTTTTTGACATTAAAAGTGCTGTTTCCAGTTCTGCTTTTATCTCTTTAATTTGCGTTTCATAATGCTGTATTCTTGCTTTTATATGCAATTTTTTTATTGTTTTTCTCCGTATATTTATTTATTTTTTGATAATTTTATGGCATAATGCCAACGCTTCTTTTTCAAGCTCGTCATAGTTCAAAATCCATCTTCGCCCGTTCAAAGTAGTAAATACACTATCGGAGCGTAAAATATTTTCCAGCATACTCAATGTAATACGAATATTAGGGTGTCGGTGCTGAAATTTTCGCACAGAATCATCGTGCCAACGCATACGGGGCATTTTTACGGTGAAAGATATGTTTTTAGGGTTTACCTTTGCCATAAAGTCTTTTCCGTCGATAACCCAGTACCCAAGCTCGTTCACGAAAAAGCGTATGCCGTTTGCTTTTACAAACCGTCTAAGGTTGGGGCGTCGGACGATAGTTCCCATATCATTCTCATTGAATAAGCGGAAAATCTCGCCCGACGATACCATTTGACGGGGAAGTGGATATACGTTTTCTTGCGGTTCATAATCATCTTTTTGAGCCGTCATATAATAATATAATTCATCTAAGTTAATAAGCCAAGCATCGCCGTATTTTAAGGCGGTTATTTCGTTGCTGTGTATCAATTCTTCTATAAAATGTCTTGTTAAAACAGTATCAGGATCTTTTTCTTTGATTTCCTTTAATGCATCTGAAATTCTTCTTAATTTAGGTATATACATAATAAAATTCCTTTAATCATCGTCATTATCTTCATTTTTTGTTGTAAAAAGCGTATTAAGTTTATCAGCGGCGAGCCTATCATTAGACTGAAATAAATGCCCATAAATGTCCGTAGTTGTACTGACACGGGAATGTCCAGCTCGTCCGGAAACCGTAGTAATGGGAACGCCCATTGCGATTTGCAAGCTGATATTTGTATGTCGCAAGCTGTGAGGCGTGTAATAAGCGGTTTCGGATTCCTTAATTACACGTTTCATCCACGATTCGATTTGGTTGGGATTGATAAGTCCCCCCCTTTGATTTGTGAACAATTTATTGGAAGGCTGCATATAATCTCCGCATTGTTGACGGACATTGAGCCAATATTTGTAATATTCCCGTAAGGCGCTCATTAAGAAATCACTTGCCGCAACGATACGTGTCGATTCTTCGGTTTTTGTTTTCGATTCAAAAGTACCGTATTTGGGAAGGTAAATAATATTTCGGTTGACGGAAATGGTCTTTTTATCAAAATCGATGTCCGACCATTCAAGTCCGCATACTTCGGCGCGTCTGAAACCCGTTAAAATCAATATGAGCATAGCGGTTCTAATACGCATATCGGGATAAACGGAAACGAAGTCAAAGAATTTTTGGGCGGTTTGGTCGTCCATAATTTTGATTTTCCGCTTCGGTCTGTGCGGATAGTCGATGTACTCGGCTTTTGCATAATTTTCGTCCACAAGACGCTTTTTCTTTGCGAAAGAAAGTACAACTCGAACGGTGCGTTTGATTTGGCTGTTTGTTTCCCAAGCATATTCTTGTTCTTCGGTATGGTCGATAAACAGTTTATCAAAGGGGATTTCCGTTACTTCCACCAACCTATTAGCCCATTTTTCTCCAACTTTTTTGCCTTGCATTGCATAACAAAGCGTAGCCGCTTGAATTTTGTATTTGTAGCGCAAGTCCATATAGTCATAGCCATACGAAAGAAGGATTTCTTTGAAATTGGGAACGGGGGTTATGGTTCGCACGATTTTACGCCTTTTATCGATTGCATCAAAAAAGTTTTGCAATAGTCCAGGCGTAATTTCTTTTAATTTATATCCACCAATATTCTGGTTGATATATTTTAAGTGATCTTGCACCTTTACAAAGTAAGTAGGAGCATTATCTTTTTTAACTTTTTCAAGCCATAATTCTCCTGCTTCTCGAAAAGTGATGGATGTCGGGTCATATCCAGCACTAAAACCCGATAAGGTTTGTAAAATTTCACGTTCAAAGCGATCTGCGACGAGGATAACTTCTTTTTGAGCTTTTTTATCGCTCATCCCGTCGTCGGGTCGCCAAGTCATAGATTTTACAACCTGTTTTCCTGTGTTTTTGTCTGTGGCTTTTACTTGAATTTCATACGAAATTTTGCCATTTTTTAGTGTTCGTTCTCTGATAGTTGCCATTTTAACTCTCCATTGATAAGAATTTTAGTAGCTCATCAAGATTGATGAGGTATTTTTTATTAAGACGAATATACGGAACAAGGTTGTTCTCGCATAATTGCTTAATAAAGTTGTAAGTGACCGATGTGTTCGGATCAATCACTTTCAGTTCCTTCAACGCTTCTCTTAAAGTTCTCATTCTTGCTGCCATTTTTTTATCTCCTTTTTACTATAATTTTTGCTTTGAATAAACGAAACGAATTGCTGGAAAACGTCTGTTTTTCAATCGCATTTCAATCATAATAAAAATTTCAAAAAAATGTAACTGAAAAAATTACACGTTTATCAATACTCGTTCCCTGAACTTTAATAAAAAGCAGAAATTTACTATGAATAATCCGATGATATTAAATTGATTAACCGATATTTTCTACATTTTTGTTTACCACCTTTGGCGAAATTCGCCAACCACCCATCATAGAAAAAGCCCAAAGTAAACTGCGCCCGTTTAGGGATAAAAAAATTGCATTTATAATAAAAAAAGTCCACAATATGTGGACGAAAGTCAAGGCTATTTTTTTAAGGTTTACAAGGGGCTTTTTACTATGATATAATCTTTATGGTCTTGCAGGTAAACTATCTATGGTTTTTCGGTTTTTTTTGAAAAAGATTGTATTTTTGCGATAAGATGTGTAAAAATTTTCCTACCTTGTTATTTACAGGAATGGAAAAATATGCTATAATATAGGGGTAGAATGGCAAGGAGTATATCTATGAAAATGGAAAAAGCCACAAAAATTAAGTTGCTACGGCTTTGGGAGATGCTTAGTCAAGAAACAGACGAAGATCATCCAATGGGAACGACAACGATTCTTTCTCGTTTGGCTGAAATGGGAATAGATTGTAGTCGCAAAACATTGTACGATGATATAAAAGTTTTGAATGAATTTGGCTATGAAATTTTATGCCAGCGCGGTATCAGTAATGAATATTACGTTATGGATAAAAAACTTGATTTGGCTGAGTTACGCATACTCTTGGATACGATACAAGCGGCAAGTTCGATAACCGAAAACAAGACGTCAATTTTAGTCGATAAGCTCGCCAATCTTGCAGGTAGTAAGCGAGCTGAAATATTGAAGAAAAATATCGTTGCTTTTAATACGACGCAAACGGATAATGAAAGCATTTTTTATAATGTTGATACGATAAATGAAGCGATTATAAAGCGTAAAAAAATACAGTTTTATTATTTCGATTACAATATATCCCACGAAAGGGTTTATCGTCGGGAGCATAAACGTTATGTGGTAAATCCGTATGCGACGGTGGTATCAAATGATAATTATTATTTGCTTTGCTATAATGATTTTCATAAGAATATCGTTCATTATCGTATAGATCGTATGGAGCAAGTTTTAATGCTCGAATATGATATGACGGAATTAAAAGAAATCGAAGCATTTGATGTTGCAAAGCATAAGAAACAAGTATTTGATATGTTTTCGGGCGAAGAATATGAAGTTACGTTTAGAGCTGATAATTCCTTAATAGATGTTGTGTTTGATAAGTTCGGCGCTGATGTAAATTTATATAAATATGACGATACCATGTTCGAGTTTAAGGCTAAAATCGAGCTAAGTAATACGTTTTGGGGATGGTGTTTGATGTTTGGCGATAAATTGAAAATTATAGCCCCCAATTCGATTGTCGAGCGCTTGCGTAGTTATTTGGATAGTATTTCCAATGCATATAAAAATTAAGGAGATTATAAAATGAGAAAAAAGACGTTAAGAGAAATTTTAGAGGCTTGTCAAAAAAGTGGTTCGTTGGACGAATTGCTTAATGCTCTGAATAGCAATGATTATGTAGAAGATACGGCGGGTAAAGTCGTAAAAATCAAGTTTTATAAGGACGCTGACGGCAATGTGAAATCGGAAGTCTTATCTTTTTGCGACTATCGCGATATTAACGATATGTCTTTGGATGAGTTGGAAGATTATTATGAAGAATTACAATCCCAGTATGACGATCTTGAGGACGAAGAACCCGAAGATAGCGATAGTGAAGAATACGAAGATTGGGAAGACAATTTGACGGAAATCGAAGATGAAATGGATTCTGTTCAAGCAAGAATAAATGAATTAAAGGGAAATTGATTTTTTTATATACGAGGACTTTTAATGGCAACAAAAACTCCTAATGGCGAACTTACCTTATTTGACATTTTTGAAGATGAGGGAAAAGAAGTTATCGAAAAAAAACTTAATGTTGTAAAAGCTGACTTTATTGGAATGGAACAAATGGCATGGAAAGATTTATTTTCGGGCTATAATAAACTTTGGGCGATAACATATTCTTCTGGTATAAATTTTGTTTATAGCTTATTGGATATGTTTGATGAAGCGGAAGTTATTTTTGGCTTTGAAAAGGTTATTTCCCCGTCGCTCCACGACATTATCGCATATCAAAATAAAGTCATTGAACGTATGCGAAATAAAATGGGTAAGAAGAAAGAACGTTTATTGGATAAAATTGATTCGGGAACAGTTCGTTTTTTTGTTGCTCATGAAAAATTGTCGCACGAGAAAGTTTATCTTTTGCAGTCGGCAGATGGCAGAAAACGTGTTATAACGGGTTCTGCAAATATGTCGTATAATGCGTTTGGTGGTAAACAGCGAGAGAGCATTATTGTTTTGGATGGCGAGGAGGCTTTTGAGGCTTATTTGGAAGTGTTTGAAGAGCTTCAAGAGAGTTCTACCGATATTATTACCCGCAAAGCGTTGGAAATGGCTGATTTAGATGAACATATTGAGCAATTACCTATTTTAGACGCTATTAAAAAAGAAAAAGTAACAGTCATTGAAGCTGTTACCGGCGAAGATGAAGAGGAAATCCAGTTTGTTCTCGATGTACAGGATATTGCAAAACGTTTACAACCTAATATGCCTAAAATGGAGAAAAGCGGAATAATTCGTATAACCCCGACGGAAGTTAGTCGAATGAAAAAACGTGTATGCGATGTAGCCGTTAAGGAAAAGGAACGTTTAAGCGAAAAACCCCAACTTGTTGTTGATGTATTTGATAAAACGGTAACGTTAAATGGTAAGCCGTATGATTTAGAGCCATCCAAAGAAGAAGTTAAGGCGGATATGGAATTATTTCTTCAATATATGGATGGGTATAATAAATTTCATGGTGATAGTAATTCTTTGCAAAAACAATATTATATTTTTGCGAATTGGTTTTTCTGTTCGCCGTTTATGGCAACTATGCGAACGTTGGCATTAAATAGCGATCATAATCCATTACCGTATCCTGTTTTCGGCTTAGTGTATGGGCAAAGTAAGGCAGGGAAAACGAGCTTCTTAGAAACATTGTTAAAAATGATGATTGGGCAAAAACCCAAAATGGCTGCCCCCGATTTTACCCATTCTGTTATTGAGGCGTTAAAGTTGGAAGTAAAAGGAGCGCCCATCATTGTTGACGATTTAACGAATACGCGTTTTACCAATCACGCGGTTGAAATGATAAAAAATGAAACTTTTGGGGTTAATGAAAGATTATTTCATTATCCAGCCGTTGTGATAAGTGCAAATGAGGATGTAAAAGCGGTTGCGCCAGAGATTAGAAGAAGAACTGTTGTATGTCGCGTGGAAGCTGGTTTGACAAATACAGAAGTAATGCGTAGTAATACAGTTCGTGCTGTTCAAAAAAAGATAGGTACGGCGTTTTATCGTGAATATGTTCGTCGTATGTTTGAGCAGATACCTAATTTAATTGAGACAATGCAAAAAGAAAATGGCGAGAATATGCCTGATATATTGAAGTTATCTTCCGAAGTATTATTGAGTATTATTCGGGAATATGTAAGTGAATTGCCACATTATGCTGTACCTTTAACCATAGAAAATTATTTTAGTGAAAAGGTTACTGGTAAATTTGTTATTGATACGATTAGAAATGCTTGGAATACGAATAGGAAAAATTTTAAGATTGATAAAAAGAATAATAAATTAAGTTATAATGCGGGAGATGTTCATGAGGTTGGACGACTGATGAAAGAACTCCCCGAAACATTAGAAGCACGAAAAGCTCGTGACTGTTTGATAATGAATTTACTGGTGGCAAAAGAGTTTTTTGGTATAGATTTCAAAAAAAGTATATTTGGTTAAAAATGATTTTATTGTTTCGTTGCGTACATGGGTAGGGGTAATTGTAAAAACTGGTTACGCATATTTTGTATGCGAAACCAAATTGGAGGTTGGCTTATGAAGTCTTGGAGATTTCAAATAGGCATTATGGATCGGTATGGGCATATTGTTCATTTGCATTTAGATTATGATGTTACCGATATAGAGTATTGTAAATTGTATAAAGCGCGTGCAGGGGCAAACTTGTTGGATGTTGACGAAGCATTATACGAACGCGTATGTAATGTTGTGAAAAATCAAGAAAAGGAAAATATAATCGCTGGTTTGAAAGATTATGAAGGCGGCGATCCTTTTCAGCGTGTTGAAATTTTTATTTTGGTATAGTACAATAATGGGAAATCGGGCAGATTTCCCATTTTTCCATTTCAAACGGAACGCTTTTGTTGACAAAACCATACGAAGTATGGTAAAATAGTACATAAGAAAGTTTGAGGTGATGAAATTGAATAAAAAAGAATACTCTTCAGCTATTAAAAAAACACCATTCAAGTATCCTATTTCCAAGAAAATTGCAGCTTTAATGCTTAAAGGGATGGATAGAAATGAGGTCTACAATGAGTGTTACAATAACAATTATATTGAAATCGATTCGATTGAGCGTCGTCGTGAGGTCACAAATGTGATTTATGAACGTTTAGTTAGGTTGGATCGTTTTTTGCTTGATTATTTTGTTAATGGTGATGTGGAAACATCGAAATTTATTTTGGTATATGCTATCGCAAAATCAGACGCGTTATTTTTAGATTTTATGTTTGAAGTGTATCGTGAGGCATTGGTTGGGCGTAAAGATTATATTACGGTTGATGATTTTGATAATTTTTTTGAGATAAAAAAGGAAACATCTTCTATTGTCGCGGGTTGGGGAGATTATACGTTGAATCAGTTGCCGAAAGGATATAGAAATATACTTGTTGATTCTGGTTTTGGCGTTCGTGTAAAACGTAATATTCAAGCGACGAAAGTGATGATACACCCCCTTGTTGAAGAACATATAGTTTTGATAGGTGACAAGGATTATTTGAAAGCATTATTGGGAGCAGACTAATATGTTTGAGCGTACATTAAATGATAGATTTATAGAGCTTGAAGATCGTATGATAAGCGTTGAAACATTAACTCGTTATGGAACGGCAAACGATTTGAAATTTTATATTTTTGATTATGCGCCAAAAGACGAGTTGATTGTACGAAAAGAAGTTAAAAGGTTAAAAGAACGTAATTCATCTATTGTTGAATTTGACCTATACGAAATGATGCTTAAAATCATTGAAGAAGAAGGGTATATGGAAGATGTTCTTCGTATGGAGAAAGATTATGATAAAGAACTCCTTCTTCGTGAAGTATTCCAGCCGCTTTTATCCGTCGAGGAAGAAGAAAATCGTTTACTTGAAATGTTTCAAGAAGGCGCACCCGATGATGGCAATACGATTGTTCTGATTACAGGTGTTGGTAAATCGTTTCCTATTGTTCGTAGTCATACGATTTTAAATAATTTGCAAAGTATTTTTCGGAGAAATCCTGTTGTTATGATGTATCCGGGAAGATATGAAATAAAAAATTCGATGACTTTAAGGCTTTTTGAACGTTTAGACGATGACAATTATTACAGAGCATTCCCTTTGGTGGAAAGGAGAGTAGATAAATGATTATTAAAGACTTATTTAAGAAACAAATCGATAGAAGTATTCAGGGCGTTGTCACGATTGGTAATGAAGATGAAGAACAAAAGTGGCAAGAATTGGAAGAATATGTATGTACCGATGAGATAACAAAATCATTTAGAACATTCTTCCGTAAGTATCGGGAATCTATTTCCATTCCCACCGAAAAAATGGGTGTATGGATTACAGGCTTCTTTGGTTCAGGTAAATCGCATTTCTTAAAAATTTTAGGCTACATACTCGAAAATGAAGTTGTTGCGGGCGTAAATGCCGTTGATTATTTTGACGAAAAAATACACGACCAAATTGTTCTTGCGGATATACGTCAAAGTGCGAAAGTAAAGAATAAAGTTGTTCTTTTTAATATTGATTCAAAGGCTAAATCCGGCTCGAAAAATAACACGCAAGCCATTATGGATATAATGTTGCGTGCCTTCAATGAATCGATAGGATATTGTGGACAACAACCGTGGGTTGCTGACTTAGAGCGTGCGTTAGATGCTGAGAATAACCTTGATGCTTTTGTGGCAAAATTTGAAGAACTTTCAAATAGAAGCTGGAAGCAAACCAGAGCGAAAGCACTTTTGAATAGAGATTATATAATTAAGTCGTTGGTTGCTGTTCGTGGGATGACCGATGAAAGCGCACGTCAATTTGTAGAAGATCAGACGCGTAATTTTACGAACACAACGGAAGATTTCGCCAAAATCGTAAGAGAGTATTGTGATAAGAATAAAACTTGTGTTATTTTCTTGATGGACGAAGTAGGACAGTTTATTGGCGATAATACTCAACTTATGTTGAATCTTCAAACTTGTGTAGAAGATTTGGGTAAGTATTGTCGTGGACAAGCGTGGGTTGTTGTTACATCGCAACAAGAATTAAAAGCGATGATTGACAGCACGAAAGATAAACAGCAAGATTTCTCTAAAATTCAAGGTCGTTTTGATACACGACTTCTTCTTAGCGGCGCTAATGCCGATGAGGTTATTAAAAAAAGAATTTTGGATAAGAAAGATACCGCAGTTAATCCTTTGAAAGCGCTTTTTGATGCGAACAGCAATAAATTAGGCAACCTTATTTTGTTTGAAAGACAGCCTACTTGGAGTGGTTATAAGGATGCGGAAGAATTTAAGGATGTATATCCTTTTGTTTCTTATCAGTTTGAGCTTTTGCAGAAAGTATTTGAAGCTATCCGTGAACATGGTATGAGTGAAGGTAAGCACCTTTCTCAAAACGAACGTTCTTTGCTTAGTGCATTTCAAGAATCAGCGAAACGTTATTCAGAAGCCGATGCGGGTATTTTAGTTCCGTTTGACAGTTTTTATCAGACCATAGAACAATTTATTGATTATGATATTAAAACCGTATTCAGCAATGCTGAAAAGCGTACCAGCATCGACGAATTTTCCATAAGAGTATTGCGTGTACTCTTTATGATTAAGTATGTCAAAGAAATGCCAGCAACTATCAATAGACTTGCAACTTTGTTGGTAGGTAATATTAACGAAGATAAAGCCGTTTTGAAAGAACGTATTCTTGAAGCATTAAAAAATTTGGAGGCGGAAACGCTTATCCAAAAGAACGGTGACGAGTATGATTTCTTGACAAATGCTGAACAGGATGTCAATCGCCAAATTAACAGTACGGGTTATAATGAGGGGGAAGTACAAAGAAATATTTTGGACATCATTTATGACCGTGTACTTGAAAGTAATAAATTGCGTTATGAAAATCGTTATGATTTTGGCTTAAATAGATTTGTTGACTCTGAATCGAAAGGTTCATTCAATCAAGATTATATAACAATTAAAGTTTACACGGTATATTCAAATATTTCCGATGCAATTACGTTCCAAGCTGAGTCTGCAAAGGGGGCAGTTGTTGTTGATTTGACGGAAGGTTTATTTATCGATGAGCTTATTCGCGCGAATAAGATTGCCACCTTCAAACGCAATAATAGTGCTACCATGTCTGCGTCTTTGGCTGAAATTATGAGTAAAAAGACTGCTGAATATTCTGAACGTATGAAACGTGCGGAAGATATAATTAAACAGTCCTTGCGTACAGCTCCTATATATTTCAATGGACAGGTTTTGGATATAAAACCCAAAGATGGCAGAGATAGATTAACGGATGCTTTGAAAGAAATGGTAAAGCAAGATTACTATAAATTAGGGCTTGTAAGCTATTTCTACAACGATCAAAAAGCTGTAAGTGAAGTATTGGATAATAAATTGAGCGATATTTATGGTGATGATCTTTCACAGGATGCAAACAATGGGGCGTATTCTGAAATTTTTGAACGCATAAAGAATGATAAAATTGTTGGAAGAACCGTTACCGTTAAGAAACTTGTCGATGCGTTTTCCAAGAAACCTTATGGCTGGCGTGATTTTGATATTCTTGGCATGCTTGCTACATTGTGGAAACACAATAAATTGCAAATTTCCATCCATGAAGTTGTTGTAGATGAGAATAATCGTAGTTTCAAAATCGATTTTGCACGAAAAAATGGTCTTGATACTATGGTTGTTAAAATGCAGGAAAAGATTGATGACTCTATTTTGTATCAAGTAAAGCGCATAATGCAAGAAGCGTTTGACGAGAATATCCCCCTTGATGAGTTAAAACTCAAAGAAGGTGTTCTTTCGTTCTTCAAACATAAGAGAGATTTTCTTAGCGGATTAAAGGCAAAATATGGATCGGATTATGCTGGTTGTAAGGTTGTACCCGAACTTTATAAACATTTTGATGCCATCTCCCGTTCTACTGATGCGGCAATGATTTTTGCGGAAGTTATTGCACGCAAGGACGCTTTGTATGATAACGCTGAGATTTTGGAACAGCTTGAAGTGTTCTACAAAGATGGTAGCAATCAGCAAAAGACATATAAAGACGCTTGCGTAATCTTGGATTGGTATAGAAATAACTATATGTTCAATGATCTTTCCAAGCTGAAAGATGTAATCGAAGCAATGTCTGAAATTGTTGAGATGGAAATGCCCTTCTCCAAGATGAGCCAGCTTGCTAATTTAGTATTCCAAGCAGGCGAAATCCGTGAAGCGATCCTTGAAGAAAAGTATCAAGCAACGAAACGTTCTCTTGAAGCGGATTTGAGTACAATCAATAAAGAACTTGAAGAAGCGCTCGGAACGAATTTGAACGATGAGCAAAAGGTGCAAATCAGCAATAAGGGTAAAGATATTGGCGACCAGTATGATACGTGGTTGAAAGCATTGAATAAGAATACTCCCAATATGGATCAGTATATTACTTCGAGCCAAAACACCGTTCAAAAATTCAGAGCGTTTATAGGTATGGTAATGTCACAAATGACATCTTCCACCCCAGTCAGACGTTCCAAGAAAGTAAAAATTATTGAGTGTGTACCCGTAGCAAATAAAAAGATTGCAAGCGCAACCGATATTGATAAGGTTGTCAATGCCATCCGTGATAAATTATTGGCTGAATTGAAAGAAAACGACGAAATCAATCTTGATTAAAGGGAATTACAATGGATAAAAGAGTTTTGCAATTATATTCCGTGTGGGCGAAAGATAATCTTGAAAAACAGATTGAAGTTTCGCTGAAAACGCTTGGAATTAACAGCGATAAGGACATCAAAGAATGTAAAATTATCGGGGATTATGCCGTAATTGAAGGCGATGCAACGTCCTATCCAAAATCTATGGAGGGGCTTCGTAGGAGCATTGTCAATTTGGTGCAAGCCGAAGGATATGAAAACGTCATTGAAGAATTTGCATATACTTGGTTTAACCGTTTTGTGGCATTACGTTTTATGGAAATTCATGATTTCTTGCCACACGGTTTTAGAGTATTGTCGTCGAGAGATGGGAACATCGAACCGGAAATTCTTAAAAATCTTAATTTCGTAAAAGACGATTTGAAATTGGATTTGACTCTTTGTGCATCGCTGAAAGAGCAAGGTAAAATCGAAGAATTGTATAGATACGTCCTTTTCCGTCAATGTAATGCATTGTCGGGCGTTTTGCCTATGCTTTTCTCCGAAGAAAATGCTTATTTGGAGCTTCTTTTGCCCCAAACGCTTTTGAAAGGCGAAACAATTCTTACAAAACTCGTTGAAATCCCCGAAGAATATTTCTTGAATGATGTCGAAGTAATCGGTTGGTTGTATCAATTTTATATTTCCGTAAAAAAGGATGAAGTATTTGCGTCGAAAAAGACGATTACGAAGGATACGCTTCCAGCGGTAACACAGTTATTTACGTCCGATTGGATTGTTCGTTATATGGCGGATAATTCCGTAGGTCGTATTTGGATTGAAAGTTATCCTAATTCTTCTTTGAAGAATGAAATGAAGTATTACGTTCCCGATCCTGAACAGGCGGAAGAAGTTCAGCGTAGAATCGATGCAATTAAATATCGTAATGTAACCCCCGAAGATTTGAAAATAATCGAGCCGTGTTGCGGTTCGGGACATATTCTCGTATATGTTTTTGATTTACTTCAAAAAATGTATGAAGAAAAGGGGTATCAAAAGCGTGAAATTCCTACTCTTATCTTGAAAAATAATCTTTATGGTCTTGACGTGGATAAGCGTGCTGCTCAGCTTGCTGCTTTTTCGCTTGTTATGAAGGCAAGAAGTGTCAACCCCAGATTTTTCAGCGAGAATTATTATGTAAAACCGCAGGTTTATGAAATTTGGGATTCTCGTTTGTTGTATCGGTTAGACTATCAAAATCAATTCAAAGAATTGAATTTGTTGACTGCTTCGGAAATCAACGATATAGAGTATATCGTTGATACGTTCCGCTATGCAAAAACGATTGGTTCGCTTTTGAAAGTGAAGACTCTGGATTGGACTAAGGTAGATGCTACCATTGCAAAATTACAAAAGCAAGCAATTTCTACCGTTTTCAATTACAGATTGCTTAGTGATGGTGTAAGCCTTTTGAAAAAGCTGGTATGTCAAGCAAAAATTTTATCGGCGCAGTATGATGTAATGATTACCAATCCCCCGTATATTGGTATTTCTGCAATGGAAACCCCTGTAAAGGATTATGCTGTACACGTTTATCCGAATAGTAAAGCGGATATGTTTGCAATGTTTATGGAAACCGATTTTGTAAAGAAAAACGGTTTTACCGCGATGATAAATATGCATAGTTGGATGTTCCTTTCGAGTTTTGAAAAACTTAGGGAGTCCATTTTGAATACACAAGAAATAGTTACTATGGCACATTTAGGCGCACACGCATTTGAAGCGATTGGTGGCGAGGTTGTTCAAACCACTTCTTTTGCTATGCGTAATGTAAAATTGGCAGGAAAAGGTGTTTACTTCCGTTTGGTAGATAGTAAAGACAAAGAAATTGATTTTGTTAATGCATTAACAACGGGGGGGGGGTATAACGTTTGAGGCTGATTATTTCCGTCGCATCCCCAGTTATGTGTTTACTTATTGGATTGGTTCAAATCAATTAAACTTATTTACGTTTCCTAAAATCGAGTCTATTGCTTTTTCAGATGGACAAATTTTGACAGGCAATAATGAAAAATATATTCGTTCTTTATGGGAAGTTGATTTTACTTCCGTATCTAAGACTGGAAAATGGATGCTTCATGCAAAAGGTGGAGAGTTCCGTAAGTGGTATGGTAATTTAGATAGTTTAGTTGCTTGGGATGATAAATCGAGGAAATATTATCGTGAAGATCGGATAGCTCGTTTTCCCAAAGAGGAAATTTTATTTAGAAAAGGGATTACTTGGACTCTTGTTTCTTCATCGGCTTTTGGTACGCGCATATTGCCCGAAACTCAAACGTTTAATAAAGCCGCAGCTACATTGTTGTTTTATAATGATAAGTACATCAATTATGTTTTAGCATTTACCAATAGTAAAGTTGCTTCATCTTTAATGAGAATGTTGAATCCGACCTTGAATAATAATATTAGAGATGTCTTGCAATTACCTTTTATTTTTGACAATAATTTTGAAAGTCGAATTTCGGAATTAGCACAAGAAAATATTTATATTGAAAAAATTGATTGGGATAGTTTTGAAACCAGTTGGGATTTCAAAAAACATCCTTTAATATAGGTGGGAGTATTTCTTCTGCCGCTTAACAATGCAGGAGGAATTTATGAATAATTTTACACAAAATATCCGCTATGTAGTTGATGCAAGCAATTTCGCAAAAATACCAAGCAGTCCTATTTCATATTGGGTAAGTGAGAATATTTTTTCTTGTTTTGATGTTGTTGAGCATCATACTTTTGATGCAATGAAAGGCATACAAACTGGGAATGGTGAAAAATATTTGCGCTTATGGTATGAGGTAAATTGCGAAAATGTAGGTTGGACAATGCGCGACCACCAAGAATTTGTTAATAGTTCTCTTAAATGGTTTCCTTTAACAAGTGGCGGCGAGGTGCGTAAATGGTATGGTAATTATGAACTCGTTGTTAATTTATATAATGATGGGCAGGAAATTCGTGCAACAGGTCTTAAAAATTTTAGATTAAAAGAGGCAAAATATTATTTTCTTGAAGGTTTAACTTGGACAGAAGTAACGACGAAAGATTTCGCATGTAGATATTTACCGTCAACTATTTTGTTTGGGAACGGTGGACCTGTTTGTTTTAATAATAAAGATGTATTTTATAATTTGGCATTATTTAATTCTAAGGTAATGACGAAAATAATGAGAATTATAGCCCCCACGCTAAATTGTGGACCTGATCAAGTTCGAGCATTGCCTGTGAAATATGTAAAGGATGAAAAAATTCTTAATTTATCAAAAGAATGTGTCGCAAAATCAAAAGAAGACTGGGATAGTTTTGAAACGAGCTGGGATTTTAAGAAACATCCCTTAATATAGGAGGAGGGAAGATGGAAGAAAAAGAAAGTTTGTCTTTGTTTTTTCCATATTATATCAATCAAGGAAGATTGTTGGATCTTTATGCTATTCTTAATGGCGGCTATTCAGAATATTCTGAAATTACGACAGCGGTTAGTAGTGAAAAATCCAAATCGGGAAAAGCGGAGACTTCTGCTTCTGGTGGCTTTAAGCTTTTTAACTTAGGTGTAACAGCTTCGGGTAGTATGCAAGCTATAAATGGATTAACTAATGAAAATAAAGAGAAAAAAGTTCAAACGGTTACTTCTATTTTAAGTATTGTTACATCACTTCTAAAAAATAAAGGATATATAGTTGATATAGAAAATGCTAAGGTGGGGCAATTTATTTGTTTGCCTGTGGTTTTATCGATAAATTCTATAAAATCGTTACTTGGTGAATGTGCAGAACTTGTAAAGCTTGCCGGTAACATGCAAAAATTGGGCGTTCAAGTAAAAAATGCAGAGAAAAAAAATACAGATAATATAAATAATATTTTGAAGACGATACAGATTCTTTTTGGTGGAGAAGAAATATTATTTGAAACTGAAAAATTTGCAATAATTGGAAATATAGTTGATGAGCATTTATATCAAGGTATTAGGGCGGATATAATTGGGTCTAATCTTACTTGTTTTGCGCAAGTAAAACGCATATTCCCTAATGGAACTCAACTTATGAAAAATACTATATTTACAAAAATTAAAGATGTATCGGCAAAAGAAAAATTGATTGATGGATTCAAAGAATTGGTTGATGGTGATGCTTTTGAATTTGAAGCAGTAGCAGTTTCTTCCATCAAAGATAAGCCAGTTTATCAGATTGAAATTATTGCGCTTTATCAATAATTTTTGAAAGAGATTGAAGTGAGGGATTTATGACGTATCAAGAAATTTTACAAGCAGAAGAATATCTTAAAGCGATTAAAGAATTGAGAACTAATAATTCTTTGAATGGAAAAAATTACTATGAGCAGGCTAAAACGTTGGATGCAAAAATTCGTTCAAGTTTTAGTTCGTATCAACCAAAGGGTTATACTTGGAGTGGTATCAGTTATAAGATTAACGAGTCTGATAGGTATGTGGATGATGCGTTGGATGTTATGTATGATTGCTTACAGTCCTTGTTGAATAGAACCGATAATTATTTTGAAATCAAGAAAGTATATGCTGATATAAAAAAAGGAAAAAGCGTCGGTCAAAAGGGTAAAACGGCTTACATAGTCGAAGTGGTTACGAAATATTCTGATGTTGTGAAATTTGACAAGACGGTTCAAGATTATATTAAAGAACAAACAACGTTGCTTTCTTTTGATACAACAAATTTAACAGACCCTATCCTTCAAGGTATTATTGCAAAACTTGAACGATATGCAGATGAATTATCGAAAGGAAAGAGAAACCCGAAACAATCATCGGGTAAAACAACGCAAATCAATATGATTCAACAAAATTCTCAATCGCAAACGCAGGTGATGAATGTGAGTTTTGAGGACTGTTTTAAGGCGTTGGATGATTGTGAGAAAATGGATGAGGCTGAATTAAAGGATATTAAGGATAAAATTTCTGAAATAGAAGCGTTATTGAAAGATAAAAAAGGCAAGAAAAAAACCATTCGTGAAAAAATTGCATCTATCTTAAAATGGTTAGCTGATAAAACAAGTGATGTAATGATAGCTGTTTTACCCTATTTGTTACAGGCGTTGCAAAATACGAATATGTAAGAGGTGTTATAATGGGAAGATTGATTTCCGATAAATATAAAGCGTGGGAAGAAGAATGCAAGCAGCGTTTTGATACGTTGAAAGCAAATGAAGAAGAATTGAACCGTATATTTATTGAGATTTACGGTTTGCAGGATGAGCTTACGCCCGAAGTGGAAGATAAATATGTAACCGTTCGTTTGGCTGAAAAGGAACGGGAAATAAAATCATTGGTTTCGTATATGATTGGGCTTGTATTTGGCAGATATTCGTTGGATGTCGAAGGTATCGCATACGCTGGTGGCGAATGGGACGCAAGCAAATATCGTACATATATCCCCGATGAAGATGGTATTGCTCCCATATACACGACGCTTGGCATGAAAGATAGTTTATGCTCTAAAATTATTGAGCTTATTAAACTCATTTATGGGGAAGATACCTATCGTGCAAATATTGAGTTTATATCGGAGGGATTGGGGCGTAGAAACAATGAATCAGCGGAGGAAACTTTGAATCGTTATCTTTGCGATGAGTTTTATACCGACCATTTGAAAACATATCAAAAACGTCCTATTTATTGGATGTTTTCAAGCGGAAAGTATAGTGGGTTCAAATGCTTGATTTATATGCACCGCTATAATGAAGATACGCTTGCTCGTATCAATGCGAAATATTTCTTACCGGAATCTACCGTTTTGAAGAATGAATTGGACGAGCTTGTTTCTACCATTGAAAAGAGTGAAGGACGTGAAAAAGTACGTTTGGAAAAGGAGCGTCAAAAGTTGGCGGCGGCTTACAATGAAGCAATAGAGTATGGGCAGGTACTCGATCACATGGCAAATCGGTATATCAATATTGATTTGGATGATGGTGTAAAAGTGAATTATGAGAAGTTCCAAAATGTAGAGCTTGTAAGCGATAATGGAACAAAGGTCAAGAAAAATCTTCTTGTACCTATAAAGTAAAAAGGATACCGATATGGCAAGTATAGATTATCAAGAAGCAAGAAAAGAGATAGAAAAATCTTTTACACAAAAAAGTTTTGGTGGACGGAAAATATTATTTTGGTATGATCCGCCGATGAATTTCAAAGAGGATATATTAAACGATTCTCTTGATTTTTGTCGTTTACTTGTATGCGATAAGAATGAATTTGAGATTAAGAAGATTATCGAACACGATGATACGTTGTCCGATATTTTGGTGTATATTCCATCGGAAAAACCCCGTGATGTAGATAATTGGCTTCTTGATATTTTGACATATAGTGAAGAATATTATGCCGATACCGTAGCATTAACAATGCGTAGATTAGGTTTGTCTAATACTGATTTGCGTAAAATTATTGAGAAACATTCTAAGTTTTTTGATGCCGAAGCGAGAAATAAGAAACTGAATAATTATGTTACTGTATCCGATGATATGCATGGGGAAGAATTGATACTTGCAATGATGGCTGTATTGGTTAAAGCAAGTCATCGTACTATTGAAAGTATTCTTACCGAGCTTGTATTTGATGATACGGAGCAAACGAAATATAAAGGAATTAAGAAATATGGTTTTGAAGAAAATTTGTGGGATGCAATTTGCAATGCCTACAATTATGATGGCGCACAAAAAATTGACGTCTTGATTAAGAGATTTATGTTTACGGCGCTTTTGAACCAAAAAGCAGAGTTTGAAGATATGCCGTCGTTCTATCAACAGTTTGTTATTGATGGTATTGGTAGAATGGATGCAAATATCTTTATCGATCATATCAAGAATGATAAGCGATATGTGTCTTTACAACTCACACTTGCATTAGATATGAAGGTAGAAGCTCTTATTGGCGCGAGAGATATTTCTTGCGTTCAAGAAGCTGATATATTCGAGTGCATTGATAATTATATTATCAAGAAGATTGCAGATAGCTTGCGTAATGGCAGTTTGGATTATGATGTTTTTGAAAGAATTATTGCAAGCCGTATCAATTCGATGTGGCACGAAAATCATGCAAATGAATACGCAATGTTGCGTGCGGCAATCTCTTTCTTCCGTCAATTAGACAAGTCCATTATGGTAGGAATGTCTGCCGTAGATTATATTAAAGTTTATACGGAAACCTATTATCGTGTTGATTTTGATTACAGACATTGTGCAACGAATTATAGATATATTGATGCGCCGATCATCGAGCTTGAAGCATTGATGGAACGGGTTGAATTGTTCTATCAAGATAAGTTTTTGAAAGTTTTGGGGAAAGAATTTAGTGAGGCTCTTACAAAACAAGATGATTGGGATTTTGTTGGAATAGATTCCACGAAGAATTTTTACAATTCGCTGCAACGTTATCAGTATAAAAAAATGTTTGTTATTATCTCGGATGCAATGCGTTATGAAATTGGTAAAGAGATTGCAGATGTAATTAAAGCAGACCCTATGTTGAAAGGTGGTGCAGAATTATCTTATAGCATTTCGCCTTTGCCGAGTGAAACGAGATTTGGTATGGCTTCTTTGTTGCCGCATAGAAGTATTCAATATGCAAACAAAGCGGTTCTTGTTGATGGTAAGATGACGAATGGGGTAGCTCCGAGAAATACTATTCTTCAAGATAAAAATGAAACTTACTCGGCGATTGGTTATGAAGAAATCTCTAATTATAGTAGAGATGAGTTGCGTGCATATATGTCGGATAAAACTTTGGTTTACATTTATCATGACACTATTGATAATGCCGGAGAACATAACGAAAGTAAAGTCTTTGATGTTGTAGAAAGGGCAATGGATGAGATCCTTTTGCTTGTAAAAAAACTGTATAATAATCTTCAAATTTCTAATTTCTTTATTACAGCCGATCACGGTTTCTTGTATAGACGTAATACCATCCAAGAAGAACAAAAATATAGCAATATTGTATCCTTGAAACCTACCGAAGCATCTAAAAGATATATTTTGACGGATGATGATAGTATTTCTATTCCTTATACAACAGAGTTCCGATTGAAAGATGTTTCTGATGGACAATATCGTGTAATAACGCCTTATGGTTATGATTTGTTCAAAACACAAGGTTCGGGGCTTCAATACGTACATGGGGGGGCGTCTTTGCAGGAAATTATTGTTCCAGTAGTTCATATAAGCGAGCTTCGTTCCAATAAACAAAAAGAGAATATTCGTCCTGTTGGGGTTAGATTAAAGAGTATTACAAGAAAGATAACTAATCGTAGTTTCTCGTTAGACTTTGAACAGTACGAAAAAGTTGAAGATAAGAAACAGGCATTGGGCTGTGAAACGTACTTTGTCGATGAAGATGGGTTGGTGGTTTCCAATGTTTGCAAATTTGTTGCAAATTCCACAAGTGATGATGCAGCGACGCGTGTAACAAGGATAAGGTTTACGCTGAAAAATATTGATTTTGATAGAAATAAGAGATATTTCTTAATTCTGAAAAACTCGGATAAACAAGATGAATTTATTGAGCGAGAACAATTTACGATTGACATACTTAGTTTCAAGATTTTTTAATGAGGTAATGTAAGATGGATGCTTTGGATCAAAAAGTTTTTGATACATTTTCTGGGAGAGTTGTTCCCAAAGGGGCGACGAAAAAAATTAAAAATAGTGCCAATGTTCCCACGTATGTGTTGGAATATCTTCTTGGTACATATTGCACTTCTGATGATGCAGAAGAAATTGAAGCAGGTATCGAACAAGTTAAACGGATACTTGCAGATAATTATGTGCGTCCAGATGAAGCTGAGAAGATTAAGGCAAAAATAAAAGAAAATGGTAATCATACGGTCATTGATAAGATTACTGTAAAACTTAATGAGAGAACGGATCAATACGAAGCGGAATTCATGTTCTTAGGTATCCGTAATATTTATGTCCATCCGAAATATGTAAGAGATTATGAAAAACTTCTTGCTGGCGGTATATGGTGTATCGTAGGACTTAATTACTATTTCGATGAAGATGAAAAGAAAAATAGTCCATTCCAAATAAATGATATTACGCCTATACAAATGCCCAATTTGGATAAAAGTGAGATAATTGAGGCAAGACGTTCTTTTGGGAAAGAAGAATGGATTGATTTGATTTTGCGTTCTACTGGTATGGAATCTACTCAATTTGATTATAGAGTTAAGTGGCATTTGTTAGCTCGTTTAGCTCCGCTTGTAGAAAATAATGTTAATATTTGTGAGCTTGGGCCGCGTGGCACAGGTAAATCTCATATTTATAAAGAAATATCGCCAAATTCTATTCTTGTGTCGGGTGGACAAACTACTGTCGCAAATCTTTTCTACAATATGGGAAGAAAACAAGTTGGTTTAGTTGGACTTTGGGATTGTGTTGCTTTTGACGAAGTAGCAGGGATTAGTTTCAAAGATAAAGACGGTGTTCAAATAATGAAAGATTATATGGCATCGGGTTCTTTTGCAAGAGGTAAGGATGCTATACAGGCAAATGCATCTATGGTATTTGTAGGAAATATCAATCAAAGTGTTGATTCTCTCTTAAAGACATCACATTTATTTGAGCCATTCCCCGAAGCAATGATAGATAGTGCATTTTTTGATCGTATGCATTGCTACATTCCGGGATGGGAAATTCCTAAGATGCGTCCTGAATTTTTCACGGATAATTATGGTTTTATTTCTGATTATCTTGCTGAGTTTTTGCGTGAGATGAGAAAAGTTCCAGAAACCGATGCTTTTGATAAGTATTTCAAATTGGGTAGATGTCTTAATCAGCGTGATACTATTGCAGTAAGAAAAATGGTGTCGGGTTTAACTAAGATTATTTATCCTGATGGAAACTATACGGAAGCTGAAATTGAAGAAATCTTAAAGTATGCTATTGAAGGGCGTCGTAGGGTAAAAGAACAACTGAAAAAGATTGGCGGTATGGAGTTTTATGACGTTCAATTCTCTTATATTCGCTTGTCTAATATGGAAGAAGTATTTGTGCCTGTTCTTGAACAAGGCGGCGGTAAACTTATTAGTGAGGGCGTTGGCAAAGCTGGACACGTTTATACGGTGGCAAAAGGCTCTAATGATATGATGGGCTTATTCAAATTTGAAACTACCGTGACGGAAGGTTCTGGTAAATTTGATGTTACAGGTTTGACAAATTCAAAAGAAGTCAAGGAATCGATTAAAACAGCTCAGAATTATTTTAGAGCGAATGCAAAACAAATTAGTCATTCAATTTCTGTTGATAGTAAAAACTATTTAATGCACGTTCAAGATTGTCAAGGTGTAGGTATGGATAGTAATTTATCTTTAACTGCATTGGTTGCATATTGTAGTTGTGCATTAGATAAACCTGTTTTAGCGCAGTTATGTGTTTTAGGCAGTATGAGTATAGGAGGAACAATAAATAAGGTTGAAGAATTGGCGTCTATTCTTCAAGTCTGTTTCGATGCAGGAGCTAAAAGAATTTTATTGCCCATGAGTAGTGCTGCTGATATAGCAACTGTTCCAAGCGATTTATTCGCAAAATTCCAAATCTCTTTTTATAGTAGTCCCGAAGATGCGGTTATAAAAGCATTAGGAATTGAATAATAAGTAATGCTTAAAAGATAAAGAAACATTTGACAAATTAGGAACTTTTTGATATAATTAAAACAACCATAAAGAGTACGTGAGGGACAGCCCCGTTGACCGTACAGCAACCTACTGAAAAAGCAAGGTGCTAATGGCTGAACGATGGGTTTATATTTTATTTGAAGTTGACCCATCAAACGATGGGTTTTCTTTTTATCTCTTTGTGGAAAAAATTATAGGAGGCATTATATATGCAAAGTTACAAAGAGGTATGTGGCAAAGAAGAATGTGTTTGGTTTGAGATTAAGCCAAAGGAAGGCAAGAAATTTCTCAAATGGGCTAAGTCATTGGGATGTGTGTGGACGAATGGGGAAAAAATTAACCCACGAAAGGGTGCTAAGTTTTTTCATTTATCGATTCACGCTGATGGTACATTAGCAAATGTACCGATGTTTGCGTGGGTTGTAAAACATCCTAAATTTGAGAATATAAAACGCTATATGTTTTGTGAGTTTATAAAAGGGAATTACATTTCTCCCAAAGATTATTGGAAACAAATCAATAAGTAAACAGTTAAAACGTGGCAGAATAACGGTAGAAAATAATATTGTATTAAAATTTTGGTTACGCATACAAAATATGAGAAACCACTTTCTTTATTTTTTGTTGACATTTTTAAGAAATAGGCGTATAATAAGTATGCTACATTCTATAAAGTCAAATAAAGGAGAAGTTTACCACCTGCCAAATTGAATACTCTTAATTGGGATATAATACTTCGGTAGTATTATATCTAATCGCGTTTGACAACATCCCTTTTAAGAGATTGGCAGTTTGACGAAAAATAGAGTGTAGCAACCTACGAGAGGATATATGCTACGGTGTCGTTCTTTTCGGAGGACGGCATCTTTTTTCTTTTGGGGATATAATGGCTACCGGTTGTTTTATAGGACATCGCAAAATTAAAGAAAGCGATTTACTGTTCGCATCACTTAAAGCTACAATCGTGAATTTGGTTGTAGTAAAAGGGGTGCGGACTTTTTTATTTGGTAGCCGAAGTCAGTTTGATGATTTGTGCCATTCTATTGTGACGGATCTCCGTAAGGAATATCCAGACGTTAAACGAGTGCTTTTCGGTTGTAAGAGTGAAACAGCGCCGAATAAAGAAGAAAAGGAGTTGACCGAACGTTATTTGAAAAGAGTTTATGGTAAAGGTATTACAATTAAAGACTATGACGATTTTTATCAGCCCGATGGAGTGTTTATGGCGGGTAAGGCTTCTTATGTAGTACGCAACCAAGCCATGATAGATGAGAGCGATTATTGTATTTTTTATTATAATGAGAATTATCAACCGCCACGTAGAAAGGAAAGTAAACGTAGTATAGGAACGTATCAGCCAAATAGCGGAACGCGTATCGCTTATGAATATGCGTGCAAAAAGGTGAAAAACGGTCAAAATAAACAAATTATAAATGTTTTTGAGGGTATAGACGATGAAAAGATTTAAGGCGATTTTAGGCGTATTTTCAGCGGCGTTAATGGGTTTTGTTTCTTTTTTGCCTATTGTTCCGCATAATGCCGAAGCTCAAAGTTTTACGGGCTCAATTTATCCTTATTTTTCGGCTTATATAGAAGATGGGGAAAATGGAAAAATTATCGAACAAAAGGACATATACGATTTATCGGCTTATACGGGAGCATATAGAGATAGAGCAAAGGTATATTCTGAATATACTCTCTCGCATTCGGCATCGACCAAAATTACTTATCCAGTTATTGCCACTCTTGAGGAATTAGAAACAATCAATTTAACATTGGATGATGTTTCTGTACAACCTAAAATAAAATATGGAACTACACCGTTCTATCAAGCAGGAGAAAGTATTGATAATACATTTTGGTTTGAGAACGTTGTATCGCCTGAAATAGTTGATGGACAAGGCGTTATGTATGTATTTGAGAATATTAGTTCTCCGCTTTCAATTTCTTTTACTATAAATGAAGGACAAAGTGTATTTTTTACTAAATGCAATAGCTTGCAATATACAAACGGGGTTTACACGATCAGTAGTATGACAACGGATTCTTTCCCTTGTACTGTATTTGCAACCGATGGGGAATTATTGTCTATCGAAAGTGAGAATACTTATTCTCAAAAGCAGATGAGCTATAATGACTACATCGATTATTACACGCAAGATTTAATTGATGAATTAGGATGGGAAAAGATACGTGATTATGTCTGTTCTCAATTCAATCGATATAGACATAATCAAGTTTGCTCAATAAATGATTTATTGGGTTCGTTTGACGATAAATTGTTGTGTATGATGTCAATAGACGTACCGAAATCACAAACAGGTCAATCATTATTAAAGATCAGTTCGATTGCCGAGCCAATGAAAAATCCCAATTTAGACCCCATGATTTATATGGTAAGAAGTGTAATGCTTAAACCACAAGAGTACACATATCGTTCTGAAATTAGATTGCCGTCAGCTATACCATATATCATAGAATCAACATATCAATATGATGATGGCGTATATTCAGCGACGAAGGCGGCGGAAGATAGCTTTTTTGTATTTAGTTCAGCTCAAAAGCCTGTTGAAAAAACTTATGGGGGTACGCCAGAGAATAAAACGGATTGGATATTATATGTGTGCATGGGTGTTGTCGCTGTTGGATTGGTTGTTGTAGTTGTTTATATTATAGGAATAATAAGGGATAAAAAATTAGGGAAATAAAGGAAGGGGCTGTCGCGCTAAGCGACAGCCTTTCAAGATAAAAAAAGACACCCAACCA
>CAYZOF010000006.1:0-47531 GCA_964479935.1 uncultured Clostridia bacterium
TCTTATAATTGTTATCATCTACAAAGGTAACGGTTGGAACGGATTTTTCTTTCAAATATAATCGTATCGTCCATCCGCAACGAGATGCTTAATAAGTTCTCGCGCTTGTAAATATTTCTGACTTTCATCAAAAATAAAAACAGAATTTCTTACATACAAGGAGTAGAATACAGCAAAGAGAGTTGATTGAAAAATTCATCTAACATTTTTGGATTGCCGTATTTTTTGAAAACTTGAAGCGTTCCAGGCAAAGGGCGTGAAAAATCAATAAGAATATACGATTTATATTCATTTTTCGCAAACTGTTCTGCCAAGAAACTTTTACCTACACGTCTTGCGCCTTTTATCAATATCGCTTTCGCTTCCGTTGAACTGTTTTTCCAATTAGAATGTCAACAAATTTTTGAACATGATTTTTATCGGAAATCAACAAATTTTCGAATATGAATTTTACTGTAAATCAACAAATTTTCGAACATAAAAACACGTCTAAAATCTCTTAAAATTGTCGTTAAATAAACATTGTCATATAATGGGGCATTGTGATTTTATTTTCTGCTTCACCGATATTTGTGCTTGTCAATTTATAAGAATACGGGGGATTCCATTCTTTTAAAAATTCATTTAAAGAATGTGTTTCTCCCTTTTTACTTTTAACTTCGATGGGGATAATCGAACAATTTTGTTCCACTAAAAACTCTATTTCCTGCGTGCTGTTTTCTTTTTTGATATAATGTAAGTTCACGCCTCTTTTTACAAGCATATCAAAAATTAAATTTTCATAAATGCCGCCTTTTGCCGGTCCTTTCAAAAGGTCTTGTGCGAGCGCAGCTTGCGTTTCAAAACCAAAAAGTGCAGTCGTTAAGCCGATATCCGTTGCATATACTTTAAATTCATTTTGCTTTTCATACGCTCTTAAGGGTAATTGTGGGGTGGAAACGTTATAAACGCATTGAATCATTCCTGCGTCATCCAACCATTCCAAAGCGTTTTCATATTTCTTTGCCGTACTGCGAGGGCTAACGGTGGAATATTGAAATTTGGTATATTCTTTTGCCAATTGACGGGGGATAGAATAATAGCAATCTTTTATCTTTTGTCTATCCGTTGTTTTGGCGTATTTTTTAATATCTTCTTCATATTCGCGCAAGAGATCGATTTGTTTTTGATGAACCGCTTGGAAATTTTGCGTTTCAAAAAAGACGTTTACAACGTCAGGCATACCCCCCACAACAAGGTATTCCCGTATAATTTGTTGAAATTTATCGTGAATGGCGTAAGGGATTTTTTCTTTGGATAAGAAGTATTCTTTCAAGTTATTTATTGCCACGTCATCATATCCATAAGCCCAAAGGAACTCTTCGAAATCTAACGCGTACATATCTATTTGTTTTTCATATCCAACGGGAATAGATACAATTTCCTTATAATGCAATCCCAACAAAGAGCCCGAAGAAATAACGTCATATCGATTATCCTGCGCTAAAAATTTGATTGCCGTGCGCGCATTTGGACAATGTTGTATTTCATCTAAAAATATAAGCGTTTCCCCTTCGATAAAGTTTACGCCCGACAACTGCAAAGAAATTCTTTTATAGATTTCATCAGGCGTTAAATCTCCGTCAAAAATAGAAATATATTCAGGATGCTGATAAAAATTTAACTCAATAAAGCTTTGGTAATTTTTTCGTCCGAACTCTCTAATAATAAACGATTTCCCAACTTGTCTTGCGCCTTTTATCAATAAACATTCATTATGTTTTGTCTTTTTCCAATCCAATAACTTTTGGTAAATCTTTCTTTTTAACATAGTTTACCTCATTCCTTTTTCATAGTATAGCACAAAAAAATCGTTTCGTCAATAAAAAGTTTGCATTTTTGACGAGTCGACAAACAAAAAAGTTTGCAAATTTGACGATACATCAAGATGTTTTATTGTCATTTTTGACAATACAGTTCTTAAAATTGACAAATGACCGCAGAATGTGCCTATATAATACAAGTCGTCGGCGCTTCCGCCTATAAACGGACGAATAATCCTGTTAAACCCCTTAAAACTTCCCGTCCCATCGATTAAACTTCCTGAATCTAAGCCGAGCTGCGAATCTAAGTCTACCAATATATCGTTATACCAAGACACGAACGCAGGATAAACGTCAAAATTGATCTCTTTAAACAGTATTCCTGCGGCATCCACAACTTTACTTGCAGGTAAAAAAATGTCTAAACACTCCGAAATAAGACCTAACGCCAACTGTTCGCCAAGATAATTGTTTGCCGTAACCAGTTTTGCAACGTTTAGTGCCGCAAGTACCGTAGTTATATCGGTTGCGCCCCACTCGCTTATTGCATTCGAATTATCGTTAAGCCAACGTGTGATAAGTTCCGTAAGCAGAAACTTTTATGTCTTTATATAATGTTCCGTAATTATCATTCCAGCGCTTATGATAATCGTAATATACATCGGGATTTAATATGTCTACTAAACCATCGTGTTTACCCATTGTTGCTTCGCCCAACAAATTTGCCGTCGTAGAAGAAAACTACGGCGTATCGATACTTATTAAGGATTCCACCAAATCCGGATGATCAAGTGCATATTGCAAATTAGTAAGTCCGCCTCGACTATATTATGCATTCTCCTTTTTTTAAATTTTTAAACTTACTTCATCCTTTCTAAACTCAGAATAATAACCTGCATAAAAAATACTCTCAGATTCAAAATCATATAAGTATAATGTGATAGGATATTTCCACGCACAATCATATTGAGACAAAGAATTTCTTAATCCGTTTGTAATAATAAATAAATTGTCGTCATAAACGAACACCCCGTAAATTCTACTACTTGCATTTGTATCTTGTGTGGATTTTGAATAGTAGTTAAGCCAAATTGCATGAATTTCAACATAAACACGACTATTTGTTCTCATAAACTCGTCGTTAATAATGAGCACTTCATCTTTAAATAGAACAACATACTCTTCCCCTCCGTTTCCGGTGATTTCTATAGATTCGCCATTTATCGAGTAACTCCCCTCAAATCCGATTATTGAATCTTGAGCCGTCGTTTTAACGATTTCGTATCCATCGCACTCAATCGGTATTTCATCCATTTTTTTTGTTAAATAAGCGGTAGAACCGTTATCAAACGGATTACAAGCGCTAAACATGGACAAAACTATCAAAAAAAATTATGAATGATATTGTTTTTGTAAAATTTTTCATTATTGTCCTCGTATAATATTGTTTAGATTTAGTCGGTCGAATCCGGACTACAATATTATCCCTTTTTTGGTTTATCTTAAAAAAGTTTTTCTTTTACTCTTTTTTAAGATATAATAGACATAGTTTCTGTGGTTTGGTTCAGTTGTTGTTAACGCTAAGTCGTTTGCAAGGAGAGTCCAACCACAACTCTATGTCTTTTTTGTTGATTAGTTATTGGACTACAACCGAGAAAGTGAAGCGCGCATACACAAAGAGTTTTCGCTGGCTCAACCATATTAGAAAAATTCCTAATTAAACACATCTTTGCGTGCGGCTTTTTCGCTTTTGGACCTATTTTTTTACCGACTTTTACAATTGCCTAACAATTTGAATCCCTCATCGAGCAACGCTCGACGAATCTGTTCGATATGCTCGTAATTCCTCGTTTCAAGCTCGATTCGCAAATAACACCCGTTGACGTCCGCACCTTCGTTCGCCCGTTCGTGATGTACCGAAGTCACGTTGCCGCCCAAGTCCGCAATAATGCGAGAAACGTTTTTCAACTGACCGGGCTTGTCCGCAAGCTCTATCATCAACTGACAGCTTCTACCCGACATCAGCAAGCCGCGTTTGATAACGCGCGACAAAATCGTCACGTCGATATTTCCGCCCGATAACACGCAAACGGCTTTTTTGCCCTGCAAGTCCACTTTTCCGAACATCGCCGCCGCCACGGCAACCGCCCCTGCGCCCTCGGTGACGAGCTTGTGCTGTTCCATCAGCGCGAGTATCGCCGCGGAAATTTCGTCGTCGGAAACCGTCACGACCTCGTCCACATTCTTATCGCAAAGTTCATATGTCAACGATCCGGGTTTTTTCACCGCGATTCCGTCCGCGATTGTCGAAACGGAATCCAACGCCTTCGCCGCGCCGTGTTCCAACGAGTTTTTCATCGACGGCGCGCCTTTTGCCTGCACGCCGTAAACCTTCACGTCGGGTCGCAACATTTTTATCGTATACGCAATGCCCGAAATCAAACCGCCGCCGCCGATCGGCACCAACACCGCGTCGAAATCGGGAAGCTGTTCCATAAGCTCCAAGGCGATCGTACCTTGCCCCGCGATGACGTCCTCGTCATCAAACGGGTGAATAAAAGTATACCCCTTTTCGTCGCGCAACTGCAACGCCTTTTGATACGCGTCGTCGTAAACGCCCTCGACGAGACAAACCTCCGCGCCGTAGCTTTTCGTCGCCTCCACTTTGGAGATCGGCGCGCCGTCCGGTAAACAGATGACGGCTTTGATGCCGTTCTTCTGCGCTGCCAATGCGACACCTTGCGCGTGATTTCCTGCCGAACAGGCAATGACGCCGCGTCCGCGTTCCTCCTCGGATAAACGGCTCATTTTATAATACGCGCCGCGCACCTTAAACGAACCCGTCACCTGCAAATTTTCCGTTTTCAAATACAAATCCGTGCCGGGGCACAACTTCGGCGCGTACAGCACGTCCGTTTTTCTCGCAACCGATTTCAATACGTTGCTTGCCCTATAGACATTATCGATCGTCAACATCGTTCTACCTCAGTGAATTGATAAACTGTTCCGCACCTCTTGCCGAACGGTTTCCTTTTTTGATCGCAAACACTTCCGCCTGCGTATCCAGTTTCTCGTCCACGGGAATCCCGTAGCGCGCGGCAAGCTCATGTACGATTTCCAAATACAATTGTTTGTTTGGACGGGAAAACAACACGGTCAAGCCGAACCGCTCCGAAAGCGACAATGTTTCTTGCAACGTATCGTTCCTATGCACGTCGTCGCCCTCTCGCTCTCCGAAGCTCTCCTTGATGATATGCCGACGATTACTCGTCGCGTAGATCACGGCGTTGTCGGCTTTCGCGCTCGCCGAACCTTCCAAAGCGGCTTTCAACATGCTGAAATTATCGTCGTTTTGATTAAAGGACAAATCGTCGATAAAAACGATAAATTTCAAAGGATTGTCGCTCACCCTGCCCATTACGTACGGCAAAAAACGCAACTGGTCTTTTCGAAGTTCTATCAATCGCAAACCGTCGTGAAAGAACGCGTTTGCCACCGCCTTGACCGTCGAGGATTTTCCCGTACCGGCGTCGCCGCAAAGCAGCGTATTCGCCGCCGGTCGTCCCTCTATGAACGCGCGCGTGTTTTCCACCACCTGTTTCCGTTCCGCCTCGTAACCGATAAAGCTGTCCATCTCGATTTTATCCGCGCTGACGATCGGCTCAATCTCCTGCGCGTCCGACAAACGGAACATCGGATAGGAAGAAAAAATACCGTACCCGTACTTTCGGATATTCCGCAACCGTTCTCGATACGACGATACCATGTCTGCGTTCACGGAAGAAAATTTCGGAAGCTCCTCCGCGGCAATCCGCATATCGAGCGCAAAATCCTCTACCGTCAAAGCCGCGATGTCGGAGAACGTCTCCAATTCCCGTTTCGCCGCTGCCTCGACGTTTCGATCGATTTGCTTCCCTTTCGCAACCGCGCGCACGTACACGTTTTCGTCCTCGAAGACAATCCGTCGCACCGCGTCCGTCAGATTGCCGCCGCACTCGTAAATTTCCGCGACGAACGCGCCGTACGCGCGCAACTTCTCCGTAATCGAGCCGCCCTCGCAAAACGCGTCGAACATACGAAAAATCGGCGCGTCGAGCGTCTTTCGGAACACCGCGCAAATACTCAAATTTCTTTGTATTTTCTGTAATTTACTTTCCATATCAAAATCAAAGATTTTCTATAATTTTATCCGTCATTTCCGTTGTGGATAACGCACCGTCGCCGCCTGCCAGATCCGCCGTGCGATATCCGCCGTTCAACACTTTATCCACAGCCGAAACGATATCGTCCGCCGCCTCGCGTTCGTCAAACGCATACAGCAACATCATCGCCGTCGACAAAATCGTCGCGATGGGATTTGCAATGCCCTTTCCTGCAATATCGGGGGCAGAACCGTGGATCGGCTCGTACAAGCCTCTCTTACCGTCGCAAAGCGAAGCCGACGGCAACATACCGATAGAACCCGTAATTTGCGAAGCCTCGTCGGAAAGAATATCCCCGAACATATTGCTCGTCACGATGACGTCGAATTGCGACGGGTTGCGCACGATCTGCATGGCGGCGTTATCCACCAACATATCGTTGATTTCCACGTCGGGGTATTCCACCGCGATTTCGTGTACGATTTTTCTCCACAAACGGGAAGTTTCCAACACGTTCGCCTTATCGATGCTCGTCAGCTTTTTACGGCGTTTCCGCGCCGTTTCGAACGCCACGCGAACGATCCTTTCGATCTCCATGCGGCTGTAACTTTCCGTATCGTACGCCTCTTCGCCGTACTTTCCCTCACGATAGCCGCGCTCCCCGAAATAAATACCGCCCGTCAGTTCCCTAACGATCATGATATCGAAGCCGTTTTCGGCGATATCCGACCGCAACGGACAAGCGTCCTTCAGCGCAGGATAGAGTTTTGCCGGGCGCAGGTTCGTAAACAACCCCATCGCCGAACGAATCCCGAGCAACGCTTTTTCCGGACGCAATTCGCCCGAAAGCGTATCCCATTTCGGACCGCCCACCGCACCGAGCAGAACGGAATCGGACCGCAAACACCCCGTCACCGTTTCTTGCGGTAACGGGGTTCCGCAGGCGTCGATCGCCGCGCCGCCGATCAAATAGGGCGTAAAGACAAACCCGATATTTCTTTTTTTGCCAACCGCTTCCAAAACGCGTACCGCGCTCTCCACGATTTCGGGTCCGATTCCGTCCCCTTTCAACAGACCGATTTTATACGTTTTCATACCACTCTCCGTTATTTTATATCGCCCTTTTTCACCGACTCTACCAAACCGCCGTTTGCGATAATCTTTTGAATGAACGGAGGAAACGGTTGCACCGCGAACTGCTTGCCCGTCGTACGGTTGTAAATCACTCCGTTCTCCAAATCCGCCTCCACTTTATCGCTTTCGGAAATCCCGTCTACCGCCGCGTCGCATTCCACGATGGCAAGTCCGATGTTGATAGCGTTCCGATAAAAAATACGCGCAAAACTTTTGGCGATCACCAAAGAAATTCCGCTCTCCTTAATGGCAATCGGCGCGTGTTCCCTCGAAGAACCGCACCCGAAATTCGTCCCTGCCACCATGACGTCGCCGAACTCCACACGTTGCGTAAAGCTCTTATCGAGATCTTCCATACAATGGGAAGCCAGTTCCTTTTTGTCGATGGTATTGAGATACCGAGCCGGAATAATGACGTCCGTATCGACATTGTCGCCGTATTTAATTGCTTTTCCGGTAAAAATCATTGCATTACCTCCATCGGATCCGTAATCCTGCCCGTTATCGCGCTCGCCGCCGCCACCGCAGGCGAAACCAAATATACCTCGCTCTCCGGGTGTCCCATTCTGCCCACAAAATTACGGTTGGTCGTTGCAACCGCGCGCTCCCCTGCCGCCAAAATGCCCATATAGCCGCCCAAACACGGTCCGCACGTGGGTGTCGAAACAATGCAGCCTGCCTCGATAAAAATTTTCACCAAGCCGTTTTCCACCGCTTGCATATAAATCTTCTGCGTCGCCGGAATCACGATGGCGCGGACTCCTTTCGCGACTTTCTTACCCTTGAGTATTTCCGCCGCCTCTGCCAAATCCTTATAATGCCCGTTGGTGCAAGAGCCGATTACGACCTGATCGATCTTCACCTCGCCGATCTCGTCGAACGTACGCGTGTTTTCGGGCAAATGCGGAAACGCCACCGTGGAACGGATCTGCGACAAATCGATTTCGTACGTGGCGTCGTACATCGCGTCCTCGTCCGCTTTGTAACACTTGAACGCCCTGTCCGTACGCGCTTTCACGTATGCCTCCGTTTGCTCGTCCGTCTCGAAAATGCCGTTTTTCGCGCCTGCCTCGATCGCCATATTGGAAATCGTCAACCGGTCGTATATCGTCAAGGCGTTTACGCCCTCGCCGACGAACTCCATCGACTTATACAACGCGCCGTCCACGCCGATTTTTCCGATGATATGCAAAATGACGTCCTTGCCCGACACGTATTTGTTCAGCTTGCCTTTCAAAACGAACCGAATTGCCGACGGAACTTTGAACCAAGCCTTCCCCGTCGCCATGCCGCACGCCATATCCGTCGAACCGACGCCCGTCGAAAACACGCCGAGCGCACCGTACGTGCAGGTATGGGAATCCGCCCCAATCACGACGTCTCCGGGAACGACCAACCCCTTTTCGGGAAGCAAAGCATGTTCGATGCCCATCTGCCCGACGTCGTAAAAATGCGTCACGTCGTGCTTATCGCAAAATTCGCGACACATTTTACACTGTTCCGCCGCCTTAATGTCCTTATTGGGCGCGAAATGATCCATGACCATCGTCACTTTATCTTTATCGTATACGCTCGTCGCGCCAAGCTTTTCAAATTCCTTGATTGCCACGGGCGAAGTGATGTCGTTTCCGAGCACTCGATCCAAATCGACCAAGATTAACTGCCCGGCTTCCACCGCTTCCAACCCTGCGTGCGCCGCCAGAATTTTCTGCGTCATCGTCATTGCCATATTTTTTTCTCCTTCAACAAGCCTCACCGCTCGCCTGCCCCTGTTCGGGCATATTCAGGCGTTTTGCCCGTCGTTATCTGTTCAAAATCGCGCCTTTGTCCGCGGAACTCACCTGCGCCGCGTAACGCTTTAAGTAGCCGCTCACTTCTTTTTTCTTGATCGGCATTTCCTTTTTTCTCTTCTCTATCTCTTCGTCGGAAACGAGTAGCTTAACGGAATAATTCGGAATATCGATGACGATCCGATCGCCGTCCTTGACGTAAGCGATCACGCCGCCGTTCGCCGCTTCGGGCGAAACGTGTCCGATAGACGCGCCGCGCGTCGCCCCCGAAAATCTGCCGTCCGTGATCAACGCCACGTCTTTATCCAAGTCCATTCCGGCAATCGCCGACGTCGGAGAAAGCATTTCGCGCATTCCCGGTCCGCCGGCAGGTCCTTCGTAGCGAATAACCACCACGTCGCCTTTAACGATCTTGCCGCCGTAAATCGCCGCGATACATTCCTCTTCGCTCTCGAATACCCTCGCAGGTCCTTCGTGAACAAGCATTTCCGGCGCAACCGCCGCCCGTTTCACCACGCAACCGTCGGGGGCAAGGTTGCCTTTCAATACGGCAATACCGCCCGTTTTCCCGAACGCGTTTTCGGGTTTACGAATAACTTCCTCGTCCAAATTCCGCACGTTTGCCAAATTCTCTTTCATCGTCTTGCCTGTGCAGGTCATGACGGAAGTGTCCAACAGACCGAGCGTTTCCAGCTCTTTCAACACCGCCTGTACGCCGCCTGCCTCGTTCAAGTCCTCCATATAGGTAGGTCCTGCCGGAGCGAGATGACAAAGATTCGGCGTCTTTTCGCTGACCGCGTTCACTTCATCCAGATCGAATTTCACGCCCAACTCGTTGGCGATTGCAGGCAAATGCAACATGCTGTTCGTCGAACAACCGAGTGCCATGTCTGCGGTGACGGCATTTTTGATTGCCGCCGCCGTCATGATATCGCGAGGACGAATGTTCTTTTTCACAAGCTCCATCACCTGCATACCGGCGTGTTTCGCGAGTTCGATACGCGCGGAGTACACCGCAGGAATCGTGCCGTTTCCGCGCAATCCCATGCCGAGCACTTCGGTAAGACAATTCATGGAGTTCGCCGTATACATGCCCGAACAAGATCCGCAGGTAGGGCAGACCTTTCTCTCGAATTCCGTCAATTCCTGCTCGTCTATTTTTCCTGCTTTGTATGCGCCGACCGCCTCGAACATACTCGATAACGAGCGTTTTTTACCGCCCACGCGCCCTGCGAGCATCGGTCCGCCCGAAACGAACACGGTAGGGATATTCAGGCGCGCCGCCGCCATCAACAGTCCCGGTACGTTTTTATCGCAATTCGGAATCATCACGAGTCCGTCAAAGCCGTGCGCCAGAACCATCGCTTCCGTAGAATCGGCGATCAAATCGCGCGTCACGAGGGAATATTTCATGCCGGTATGCCCCATCGCAATCCCGTCGCAGACGGTAATTGCAGGGAACATAATCGGCGTTCCTCCTGCCATTGCCACGCCGAGCTTCACCGCCTCCGCGATCTTATCCAAGTTGATATGCCCCGGGACGATCTCGTTATACGAGCATACGACCCCGATAAGCGGTCGAGCCTGCTCCTCTTCCGTCAAACCCAACGCGTGATACAACGACCTATGCGGCGCATTGTGGAATCCGTCTACTATACTTTCTTTTACCATATTCGCTTCTCCTATATCGGTACGCAAAAACGATTTTTCCCGTGGTCACGTACGTCAACACAACCACGGGTGGCTCGTTTACCCAATTAATTGTTGATGAATTTTTCCTCGTCCGCCCAGCTGTACAGTTTGCGGATTTCTTTGCCGACCGTTTCGGCAGGATGCTCGGAAGCGAGCTTTCTCATCGCATTGAAATGCACCTGCGCACCTGCATCCGACATATCCAAAAGGAATTCTTTCGCAAACGTACCGTCTTGAATGTCCTTCAAAACTTTCTTCATCGCTTTCTTGGTTTCCTCGGTGATGATCTTCGGGCCTGTTACATAGTCGCCGTATTCCGCCGTGTTGGAAATGGAATAACGCATTCCCTCAAAACCGCTCTGATAGATCAAATCAACGATGAGCTTCATTTCGTGGATACATTCGAAATATGCGTTTCTGGGGTCGTACCCTGCCTCCACCAACGTCTCGAAACCTGCCTGCATCAACGCGCAAACGCCGCCGCAAAGCACTGCTTGTTCGCCGAAAAGGTCGGTTTCCGTTTCCGTACGGAAATTCGTTTCCAAAACGCCTGCTCTCGCACCGCCGATACCTGCCGCATACGCAAGTCCGATATCCCAAGCGTCGCCCGTTGCGTCTTGTTCCACGGCAATCAGACAAGGCACGCCTTTGCCTGCCAAATACTCGCTACGCACGGTATGCCCGGGACCTTTGGGGGCAATCATAATGACGTTGACGTTTTTCGGGGGTTTGATACAACCGAAATGGATATTGAACCCGTGCGCAAACGCGAGCGTTTTTCCTTCCGTCAAATTCGGTTCGATACTCTCTTTGTAGAGTTTCGCCTGTTTCTCGTCGTTGATTAAGATCATGATGATATCGGCAACCTTCGCGGCTTCCGCGGAAGTCATGACTTTCACGCCCTGCTTTTCCGCCTTTTCCCAGCTCTTGCTGCCCTTATACAGTCCGACGACGACGTCCACACCCGAGTCCTTTAAGTTGAGCGCGTGCGCATGCCCTTGCGAGCCGTATCCGATAATCGCAACGGTTTTACCGTTCAATTTGTTCAAATCGCAATCTTGTTGATAAAAAATTCTGTTAGCCATAATATTTCTCCTTGTCTTCATATTGTTTTTATTCTTTTTTATTTATCCAATAACGTAACGGTACCTCTGTCGAGCGCAACGATTCCCGTGCGACACATTTCCAGAATCCCGAACGGTTGCATAAGTTTTACGAACGCGTCGATCTTCGAAGGATTTCCCGTCACTTCGATACACATTCCCTCGGGGGAATAGTCGATGACGCCGGCGCGGAACACGTCCACCGCCGTCATGATATCGCTACGATTCGCCGAATCGTTTTTGACCTTGATCAACATCAATTCGCGTTGGATCGGCTCGTCCTCCAGCACCTCCACTTTTTTCACTACGTACAGTTTTTTCAGTTGGTTGATGAGCTGTTCTTTCATATACTCGTCGCCGCGCATACTGATGGTAATTCGGGAATATTCGCTCCGTTCGGTTTCCCCTACCGTCAAAGTATCGATATTGAACGCGCGCCGCGTAAACATCGACGTCACGCGCGTCAAGACGCCTGCCGTGTTGTCCACGTATACCGCTATCACAAATCTGCTTTCCATATCCGACTCCTTAATTGATCTTGGTGATAATATCGTCGATCGCGCCGCCCGGGGGCAACATGGGCAACACCAATTCGTCTTTGTCTATCCTCACGTCGATGACGGAAGGCTTTCCTGCCGCCCAAGCCGCCTCGAACACCCGCTTAAATTCCGTCTCCGTTTCCGCGAGATATCCGTCCGCGCCGAACGCCCTTGCCAATTGCACGAAATCGGTCTTTCTATCCAAAATCGTATTGGAATACCGTTTGCCGAAAAACAACGTCTGCCATTGCCGAACCATTCCCAATACGCCGTTATTCATCAATACGATCACGACGGGAATTTTATACGAAACGGCGGTAGCCAATTCGTTGAGATTCATGCCAAAGCTCCCATCGCCCGTCACCAACACGACGGGATCGCCCGTCGCTACATACGCCCCGATCGCCGCGCCGAGTCCGAATCCCATCGTTCCCAAACCGCCGCTCGAAACAAATCGTCGCGCTCCGTCGAACGTCGCGTACTGCGCCGCCCACATCTGGTGTTGTCCCACGTCCGTTGCCGTAATCGTCTTCGGCGGTTTCAACGCGTTCATGATATCAAACACTTTTTTGGGCGAAAGCCGCGCCGAGGACGCCGCCTCGATCTCTTCCGTAAAACGCTTTTCCTCTTCCGAAAGCGTATGTACGTGTCGAAACCACTCGTCGCGCTGTTGCGGCTCCGTTTTCTCCGCAATCCGACGGAACGCGTCCGTCACGTCACCGACCAAGCCGAGCGTTACGCGCACGTTTTTATTGACTTCCGAATAATCCGGATCGAGCTGAATAATCTTACTGTTCCGCGCGAATTTTGCGACGTTGCCGGTCGCTCGATCGGAAAACCGAACGCCGACGGCAAAAATCAAATCTGCGTCGTTTTGCGCCATTGACGAAGCGTAATGCCCGTGCATACCCTGCATTCCGAGAAAACGCGCGCTCTCCTGCGGTACGCAAGACAAACCCATAAACGAACAACCGATCACCGCATCGATTTTTTCCGCAAACGCAAGAATTTCCTTGCCCAAGCCAAGACCTGCCGCACCGCCGCCCACGTAAATATACGGGCGTTTCGCCTCGGCGAGCAAGCGTACAGCTTCATCGATCTTACTCTCTTTCACTTTCGGCAAAGGCGTTTTCTCCACAACGGATTCCGGCTCGTATTCGCAAACCGCCGTTTGAATATCCTTGGGAATATCGACCAACACCGGTCCCGGTCTGCCCGATTTCGCAATCAAAAACGCCTCGCGCAGAGTATCTGCCAATTTTTCGACGTCGGTGACGAAATAATTATGTTTCGTAATCGGCAACGTCACGCCCGTGATATCGATTTCCTGAAAGCTGTCTTTCCCGATCAAAGAACGCGGAACGTTCCCCGTGATCGCAACCATGGGTACGGAATCCAACATCGCCGTAGCGATCCCCGTCACCAAATTCGTCGCGCCTGGGCCGCTCGTCGCGATACAGACGCCAACTTTCCCGGTCGCCCTCGAATATCCGTCCGCCGCGTGTGCCGCGCCCTGTTCGTGCGCGGTCAAAACGTGACGAATTTTATCCCTGTATTCGTAAAGCGCGTCGTAAATATTGATGACCTGCCCTCCCGGATATCCAAAGACGTCCGTAACGCCTTGTTCCGCCAGAGTTTGCACTAAAATTTGCGCACCGCTCAATTTCATATTATTCTTCTCCTTCGTTATTTTCCGACTGTAAAAATTTGTTGACCGCCGTCACCAAAGCCGCCACGGAAGACGTCATCACGTCGCTGTGAATGCCGATCCCCCAATACGGTTTTCCGTCCGCCGTCACGCAAATATAGGAAGCCGCCCGCGCCGAGGATTTTTCTTCCAACGCATGTTGCGCGTAGCTCTCCAACACGTATTCTTTACCCGTCACTCGTTTAATGGCATTGCTGACGCAATCCAAACGTCCGCTTCCTTCCGTATCTATCGTCTCCGTCTTGCCGGCATATTCGATTTCCACTTTCCCGCGTACCATGTCTTCGTTCACGTCCGTAAAGGAAGTACTTTTCACGCGAAGCTCGTCCTGCAAATTGACGAAATCCCGTTGCAAGATGTCGTACACCTCGCGCGGCGAAAGCTCCTTATGCGCATGGTCGGAAATGCTCTTGACATGATAACCGAACACCTCGCGCATTTTCGGCGGCAACATCATTTTGAACTGCGTTTCGAGAATATACCCGATTCCTCCCTTGCCCGACTGCGAATTGATACGAATGACGTCTGCCTCGTATACTCTGCCGACGTCTGCCGGATCGATCGGCAGATAGGGAACCGTCCACTTCTCCGTTCCCTTTTCTACTCGATATTTCATGCCCTTGGCGATGGCATCTTGGTGCGAACCCGAAAACGCGGCGAACACCAACGAACCGCTATACGGCTGACGCTCTCCTACTTTCATTCTCGTTACCCGTTCGTATACCTCCGTCACGGACGGGAGGTTGGAAAAATCGAGTTTCGGATCAACGCCCTGCGAATACATATTGAGCGCGAGCGTGACGATATCCACATTCCCCGTGCGTTCGCCGTTGCCGAAAAGCGTACCCTCGATTCTTTCGCCTCCGGCAAGCAGACCCATTTCGCTGTCCGCCACCGCGCAACCTCGGTCGTTATGCGGATGCAAGGACACGATCACGTTTTCGCGATTTTTTAGATTCTTACACATATATTCCACTTGATTGGCATACACATGCGGCATGGAATGGGAAACGGTGACGGGCAAATTGATAATCGTCTTGTCGTTTTCCGTCGGTTGCCAAACGTCCGTCACGGCGTTGCAAATTTCCGCCGCGAACTCCGGCTCCGTCCCCGTGAAACTTTCGGGAGAATACTCGAACAAAATCTTTCCGGACGCCTTTTTACGATATTCTTTGCAGAGTTCCGCCCCGGACACGGCAATGTCTACGATTTCCGATTTCGTCCGACGGAACACCTGTTGCCGCTGCGCCACGGAAGTAGAATTATACAAATGCACGATCGCCTTTTTCGCGCCGCGCAACGCCTCGAACGTCTTTGCAATGATATGCTCTCGCGATTGCGTCAACACCTGAACGGTGACGTCGTCGGGAATCAAATCGTTCTCGATCAGCGTACGGCAAAACGCGTATTCCGTTTCGCTCGCCGCAGGAAAACCGATTTCGATTTCTTTGAACCCGATATGGCAAAGAAGCTTAAAAAACTCCAATTTTTCCTCTAAGCTCATGGGAATCACCAACGCTTGATTCCCGTCGCGCAGATCCACGCTACACCAAACGGGCGATTTTTCGACGGCGGATTTTTTCGTCCATTCCATCGTCACGCCCTGCGGTTCAAAAAATTGTTTTACGTATTTGTCGCTGTTTTTCATGCCCTGTTCCTCTGTCCGTTTCCAAACGAATTTCGTATAAAAAATCTCTTTCGTATAGGCGCAATATTCGCGTCATACGAAAGAGACGAAGAAAACTCTACTCCGCGGTACCACTCTACTTGGTGTGCAACACCCGCTCTATGTCCTTAAAAGACTTCTCTGTTACGGGAGAACCCGTCCGAATCTACTTGGCGTTTTTGCCGTTCTGTCGGAGGCTCGGGGAAGAGCATATTCTAAAAAGCCGTATCGACTCGCACCAAACGCCGACTCTCTGAAAACGAACTTTGAAGATTTTATATCCCGTCATCGCCTTTATAAATTGATTTATCTAATTATAAACGTATTTTTCCGTTTTGTCAACAAGATACTGCCAACTTTTTTTCGGAAAAAGAAAAAATTTTTTCGTTTTACAGTTTATACACCCAATGGAACGTATCTTCCGTCTTTCCCCATTGAATTCCCGTGAGAATATCGTATAACTTCTGCGTGACTTCGCCGATCTTTCCGTCGTTGATAACGTACGCTTTTTCTCCGTACGCCAATTGCCCTATCGGCGATACCACCGCCGCCGTTCCGCAACCCCACGCTTCTTCCAACGCGCCGCTCTCCATCGCCGCGACCAGGTCGTCCACGGAAAGCAACCTCTCCTCTACGGTATACCCCAATGACCGCAACACTTCGATGCAGCTCATTCGAGTGATCCCCGGCAAAATCGAACCCGTCAGCTTCGGCGTTACGATGACGCCGTCGATCTTGAACATGACGTTCATCGCGCCGACTTCTTCGATATACTTTCTTTCCACGCCGTCCAACCAAAGCACCTGCGAGTAGCCTTTTTCCGCCGCACGCTCGCCGGCACGCGTACTCGCCGCGTAATTACCGCCGCATTTTGCGTATCCCGTACCGCCTCGAACGGTACGCACGTCCTCGCTCTCGATCATGATTTTCACGGGATTGATTCCCTCTGCATAATAACTGCCGCTGGGCGACGCAATCAACATAAACGTCGCGTTATGCACCGCATGCACGCCGAGTGCCTCGTCGTTTCCGAACATGAACGGACGTAAATATAAGGACGTACCGAAGGATTTCGGAACCCATTTTTCTTCCGTCCGTACAAACGTCGTCAAAATCTCCAACGCGTCCGCTTCGTCCAACAACGGCAAACTCATACGCTCCGCCGAACGGTTCATTCTGCGGATATTCTCCATCGGACGAAACAACTGTACGCCGCCGTCTGCCCGTCTGTACGCCTTCAATCCCTCGAAGATCTCCGCGCCGTAATGCAACACGGTGGAGGCAGGGTGCAAAGAAATTTTTCCGAACGGTACGATCCGCGCATCATGCCACCCCTCTTCTTTATTGTAGTCCATAATGAACATGTGGTCGGTGAATACTTTCCCGAACCCCAAACTCTCTTCCGCAGGCAACGTTCTCGGCGTCGTCGTTCTTTCCATTCTGATTTCCATGATTCGCTCCCTTTGTGACTATTCGTTTTTTGAATAGGTCGACGCGTTTTAATTTGTTTATATAATAGCACAATCCTATTCTCCAAGTCAACGATTTGCGCGACGATTTTTATTTTTTTCTCTTTTTCGGTAGATTTTTTTTTCGAAACATGCTATAATAATAAAAACAGGACATATAGTAATGTCGGAGGCGAATATGATCACAAAAACTTACACCTTTCGAAAAAACGGAAAAGACAACGACGTATACACGTTAAGGAACGAAACCGGCGCGGAAGTAGACGTGCTGACCTACGGAGCGCGCATCACGCGCATCTCCGTACCCGACCGACGCGGAAAATTTTCCGACTGCGTAGTCGGTTGCAAACGTCCCGAGGACTACTACGAGGAAAATCCCTATTTCGGCGCGACTGTGGGAAGATTTGCCAATCGTATCGGCGGCGCTAAATTTACCTTAAACGGGAAAGAGTACCTTTTGGACGCCAACGAAAAACAAAATCTTCTGCACGGCGGAACACAAGGCGATTTCTCCCGTAAAATTTGGTCGGCGGAGATCGTAAAAGACCGTCTGGAACTCTCCTATACCTCTCCCGACGGCGAAAGCGGTTTTCCGGGGACGCTCTCCGTCACCGTAATCTTTTCCTTCAACGACCAAAACGAGTTAAAGCTCGAATATACGGCGCAATCCGATCGAGATACGGTATGCAACCTTACGAACCATACCTATTTCAACCTCGGATATCAGGACACGGTGCTTGCGCATACGCTCATGATCAACGCACGCTATATCACGCCCGTGGACGAAGAATTGATTCCGCACGGCGAAACGATGCCTATCGAGGACACGCCGTATAGTTTCCTCCCCGCAAAAAAAATCGGTCAAGATATCGACTTCGACGCGCCGCTGATTCGGCAATGCAACGGATACGATTTCAACTACTGTCTGGACAGAGTCGGGAAAAGTCTGGAGAGAGTCGCCTACGTTTACGACGAGGAATCGGGCAGACGCATGGATTGTTACACCACGCTCCCTGCCGTACAATTGTACACCGCTTGCTCGACGGGCGGTTTCCGCGGAAAGAAAGATTACGTCAACCACTGCGCTCTATGCTTAGAAACGCAAGGATATCCGAACTCCCCCAACTGTCCCGAATATCCGTCCGCCGTGTTGAAAGCGAATGAGCAATATCACGAAGTCACCGTATATCGTTTTTCCGTTCGAAAATAATGCGACAAGCAGGCGCGACGCGCCTGCTTTTTCTTGGCATAGGTGCTTTGATCGTCGAAAAATACCCTCCTTCGAGTCGAAAAAAGCAAATTTCACAAAATTTTCAGATTTATTCTACATTTTTTTCGTGTTTTGGTATTGACTTTTTCGCCCGTTTAGTATATAATGCAAAAAACCTTATTTTTGAGGAATCGTTATGCTGAAATCGTTATTCGTAAAGCTTAAAGAAGCCACCGTTTCGGTACTGCCGGTAGCGTTGCTCGTTTTGCTGTTGAACGTAACGCCCCTCGTCGATTTTTCCGCGAAGGAATGCATCGTTTTCGCGAGCTCGGCTGTGGCGTTGATCCTCGGCATCGCGCTGTTTAATCTCGGCGCGGACATCGCCATGACGCCCATGGGCGAACAGATCGGTTCGGGAATATCCAAGTCGGGCAAGTTCAAACTGTTGCTGTTGATTTGTTTCGTGATGGGAATTTTCATTACCATTGCCGAACCCGACCTCTCCGTGCTCGCTTCGCAGGTAAAGGAAGTATTAGACAGCACTACGCTCACCCTGACGATTGCCGTCGGTGTGGGAGTATTTCTCGTTCTTTCCGTCTTAAAAATCGTGTTTAGAATGAGCCTTGCTTCCCTCTTGAGCTTTTTCTATTTGTTGCTGTTTGCGCTCGTTTCCATCGTCTTGATCCGCGGAAACGAGAGTTTTCTCCCCCTCGCGTTCGATTCGGGCGGCGTTACGACGGGACCTATCACCGTGCCCTTCATCATGGCACTCGGCGTGGGCGTTGCCGCCACATTGGGCGATAAGCGAGACAGAGAAAGTAGCTTCGGTTTCATCGCGCTCTGCTCTATCGGACCGATTTTGGCGGTCATGTTGCTCGGCATTTTCGCCTCGGGCGATATTACGTACGGTCTGCCCGATTACTCCGTCGAGGCGCACTTGGGCGCGGAATTTCTTCCGACGATTCTACATACCGCAAAGGAAGTGTGTATCGCGCTACTGCCGATTGTATTGTTTTTCTTCCTGTTGCAATATTTCTTCATGAAATTGCCCAAAAAACGTCTGCGACAGATCGTCATCGGCATCTTCTATACTTTTTTCGGGTTGGTCATCTTCCTCTCTGCCGTAACCGTCGGGTTCATGCCTATCGGTTATAAAATGGGGAGCCAACTGGCAGAACAAGACAGCGTCGTATTGGTTACGATTTGCTTCGTCCTCGGACTCACCGTCGTCTTGGCAGAACCTGCCATTCATGTTTTGAATCGACAAGTCGAGTCGGTGACGGGCGGCGCGATAAAGAAACGTTCCATGTTGCTCGCGTTGTCGATCGGCGTCGGACTTTCCATCGCCCTTTCCGTCATCCGCGTAATCTTCGATTTCAGCATTCTTTATTACGCCGTGCCGGGGTATTTGATTTCGTTAGGCTTGTCTTTCTTCGTCCCGAAAATATATACGGCAATCGCGTTCGACTCCGGCGGCGTAGCGAGCGGTCCTTTGACCTCGAGCTTCATTCTGCCGTTCGTCATCGGAATCTGCGCCGTTTTGCAGGGCGAAGGAAAAATTCTCACGGACGCGTTCGGATTGGTGGCAATGGTCGCCATGACGCCGCTCATCACCATTCAGGCACTCGGATTCAAAGCCGTCGTCAGCAAGAAAGTCAAAGAACGTATCGCAATGAAACGCATTCTCGACGCAGACGACGAACAAATCATTCAATTCCTGTAAGGAGGCGTTCTCATGGATAAACTCAATAAAAAAACAAAAACGCCGCAAAATAACGCACATTTCGCGAAGCTGAAATTGCTCGTCACCGTGGTCAACCGCGAAAAAACGACTTTCTTCATGGATTTTTTACAAGGATTCGGCATCAATTTCCAAACCGCCGTTCTGGCGCGAGGCACAGCTAAATCGGATACGCTGTACATGCTCGGGTTAGAAGACTCCGACAAATGCGTAATCTTCAGCGCGATTCGAGAAGACAAAGCCACGGACGCGTTGCTCGCCGTCGAAGAGAAATTTCAGAAACTCAAAAACGCCAAAGGCATCGCGTTCACCATACCGATGTCCAGCGTAATCGGCGTAGCCATTTATCGTTTTTTAAGCGATAATCGGCAACAATAAACCGCGTTCGAAACATGCGAACCATTCCAAACAACGAATAAAGGAGAACGTATTATGGAATTCAATCACGAAGCTATATTTTGTATCGTAAACAACGGTTACAGTGAGGCGGTTATGGAAGCCGCAAAAAAATTCGGGGCGCGCGGCGGTACGGTCATCAACGCGCGAGGCACGGCAGGAAAAGAAGCGGAAACGTTCTTTCATATCACCATTCAGCCGGAAAAAGAAATTATTATGATCCTCGTTCCCACCGAAATCAAAGACAACGTCATGCGCGCGTTGTATAAAGAAGTCGGTCTGGAAACCGCCGGACAGGGAATTGCTTTCTCAATGCCCGTAGACGCCGTCGTCGGCATTTCCGAGCGCGAAGAAAAAAACAAATAAGCCTGACAAACGCGTTTTTAACGTGTTCGACGATGCGATAGAAAACCGCCGACTCGGCAACGATGACGAGTCGGCGGTTCTTTTTGTCTTTTGTGTTATTTTCTTCTTCAACGCATACCTGCCTGCCCCGTTTCAATTTTTCAGGCATTCGGAATGCATGACGTAATCCGCCGTGGCGCGATTGGTTGCAATGGGAATATCGTAAACCACGGCAATACGGAGCAACGCCTTGACGTCGGGATCGTGCGGTTGCGACGACAGCGGATCCCAAAAAAAGATTACGACGTCTATCTTTTTCTCCGCTACTTTCGCCCCGATCTGTTGGTCGCCGCCGAGCGGTCCGGACAAATATCGTTTCACATTCAAATCGGTCGCCTCGGCAATCAGTTTCGCCGTCGTTCCCGTTCCGCACAAATCGTATTGCGCCAACGTGTCTTTATTTTTCAATGCCCAATTCACGATATCTGCCTTTTTGTTGTCGTGCGCGATCAACGCAATCGTTTTCACTTTTTTCTTTTGCATAAGCTTTCTCCTTTATCCGTTCCCATTATACACGTTTTTTTGACATTTGTCAAGGATTCGACACGGCTCCGAAAAAAGACTTCCTCCGACCTCTCTACTTTCGTTCGTCGTCCGCGCGCGAACGCTCCGTCGGCTCTTCTTCTAAATCCAGTTTCGGCAAGCTCCAGCGAAATTTCGTCGCCAACAAACGCACGGCGACGACCAACGTCACGGAAACAAGACTCGGAAACACCGTTTCCGAAGAAAACATCCGTAGAAGATAATATAACCCAGCTCCGAAAATGGACGCCAACGCGTACACGTGCTTTATAAATATGTAGGGCGTATGTTCGGTGAATATATCCCGAAGCAAACCGCCGCCGACGCCCGTCAGCACTCCCATCGTGACGGACAGGAACGCGTTATCGGAAAAACCGCGAAGAAAGGCGAGCTCCGTCCCCGTAATGGAGAACACCGCCAAACCGATCGCGTCGAAAATGTTATTAATCGGCTCGATACGCTCCCTCAGAGCGTCGAATTTCTTACGATAGAACGCCGCGGCGATAAACACGGCAAGTGCCGTTCCCGTCGCGATACAGACGATATAGAACTTCGAAAAAACGATCGGCGTCGTTCCGGTCAACACATCGCGCGTCATGCCGCCTCCGACGGCGGTAACGCAACCGATGACCACCACGCCGAAGACGTCGAACTTGCTTTTGATTGCCACCAACGCGCCCGAAACGGCGAAGGCGATCGTACCGACAATCTCCAAAACAAACAAAATAGTTTCTGCAATCATATTCTTTTGTTCCTTACGTAATTTTTGCTCGGCGCAGGCGGAGCTCGTATATGTCCTACGACGAGTCTGCGACAAGACAAACGAAAACCACCCGACGAAAGGTGGTTCGCATATTCTGGTGTACCCGCCGGGGGTCGAACCCGGAATCGACAGCGTCGGAGTCAATGCGAAACACAAAAATAGCGTATTTTATTCAAATATTCAGTCGTTTTAGTATCTATTATGCATAAAACAGCCAAGTTTATGCATAAAGTCCCACCCAAGAAATCAAATTTTTCAAAATTTTCAAATTGTCGGGTGGGATTCGGGTGGGATTTTCCCACCCGTATTTTTTTGCACTTTTACGGAAAATTATCGATAAAACTATGCAAAAAAGCCTGAACATTATCCAATGTTTTGTACATGAATAATTATACCATATATTCAAGTAATATGTCAAACATTTTTTTCAAGCAAGTCAATTTTATCGTATTTCTGCCACTCAATTTTTTCCAAAATTTTGCGATGACTTTCTTCATCATAATGCCTAAAATCATTAACTTGGTGATGCTTGAAATGCGACTGACAATACACGGGAAGTTCAGTTTCCGGAACAAATCCCACATAATCTTCTTCCCGTAAATACTTAAATATTGCATCTTTATTTAGAAGAACGACTGGAATATTATTATCCTTTAAGCCTAAATATAATTTTACAATTTCAAAAATACTCCAATTGGGATCGCCTGTAAATTCAAAATAGTAACCGTCGTCCATTTTGCGTGGATAAAGCATAATTCGACTTCGGCTACTACCACGAACTATCCCCCACGGATGTCCGCCGTAATTATGTGATTCTACCTTGTAATAATGCTCAAAATCCTCGACAGAAGCATAATCCAAATGGTAGATTACGCCGCCTCCAAAATCTTCACAATGGCGAAAGAAATGCTTTTCTGGGCTTTCTTCATCTTCAACCCACCCTGCCGATTTATAAGCATAATACGCTAAATCAAAATATTTATTAAACGTCATGCCTTGAATACGTTCCGTTGGAACATAGTTTTTCCCTTCGCCTTCTGCATACTTAAAAAATCTCGATAGATCTTCTTCCGATATGCCCTTCAAGACTTCCCTTTTTATTTCTGGAAGTTCGCGCCAATAAACCTTACGAAGTATAACCCCATATCGTAATTCATAAGGTAATTCTTTCTCAACTTTTTGATTATAAGTACCTTTTCTTAAATCGACTAATGCTTTTTTTATCGCTATTTTTAGCCAAGATAAAATTTCCGAGTAATCATACCCTTCAATTTCAACAAATTTACTTTCTTCAATAACAAACTTCAACGATCTTAATTGAATTGCCTTAAATCCATTGACATTAACAGACCCGAATTTATACCAATAAAGTCTATCTGGATAACAATGATTAAATTCTTCTTCTGTGTACATATCTTCTTCGTCTAAAAATTCATTTAGTTCTTCCTTAGTACCCCTTTCGGCAGTCAACCAAAGTTCTCGATAATTATTATCATTCAAAGGCTTTATAACCGATACCAATTCAAAAATCTCATCAAAAATCTTTTTAGATTTTTTGTCAAGTTTTTTAATCTCGTGATTCCAAAATAAAATCCTGTCCAATCGCGGTGCTTTCATTATACTTGTACCCTTCCTTTTGTAAAATTTCATCCAACGTTACTGGTTCATAATTCCAATACATACAACCCACATTATAAATTTCAAGGTTATAACCCTTTCCACGTAATTCAGCCGTAATTCGTTCTTCCTCAAGCGATTCTTCCGTATTATGAGAATGACCGTGTAAGTGAATTGCCGAATATCTATAACCGATATAAAACGGCATAAAATAATGGCTTAAAATACAACGGCGTTGTGTCCCATCTTCCAATTTCACGCATATATCATCATAATCCTTAACCGCCGCCAATTCTTTCTTGGCTGCGGCATTTTTAATGAATCTATCATGATTGCCTTTAATCAAAATTTTTTGACCGTTTAACTTACGTAATAATACAGGTGCTTCATTGATCGACGCTCGCCAAATCATATCTCCAAGAATATACACCAAATCGCCCTTATCCACTTTGGCATTCCAACGCTTCATAAGTTCTTCATCCATTTCGGCAACTGTTTCAAAGGGGCGATTATCAAACCTTAAAACATTCTCGTGTCCAAAATGCAAATCACTTGTAAAAAATACTTTCATTATCTATCCTTCACACCATAGCTGGTGATAGGCTTTAATGTAATCTTTCGTCAATAAAGGATATTTTATAATCGTAGCTTTGGTAAGTTCATCAAACAACGCTGTAAAGCGTTGGTCGAAACATAAATCTAACACCAAATCATAAATACTTTCAACTTCATATTCAGGTAAAATTACACCATTTTTCAAATCGCAAATTTTCCTTTTTATATAATCAGCAGAAGTATTATATGCCCTATTGGTTAATTCGTGCAAATTATCAATTAAAGCCTTCGTTCCCATATTTGCTATGCGCTCTCATTATTTTTTTCTCATCTTTCCCTTGCTTCTTCATTAAAGCGATATTACTTATACCTTCTTTTATATACGCAGACAATTTACGTTTCTTCTTATTTATTTCATCCTGTTCCTGCTGCAATGTAGCAAGAAAACTGCAAGCCATTTCAAAAGCAGAATCCTCAGAATTTAATCGTTCCACCATAAAATAAATATATACAGGCTTTGGAAGCGCTTTTAATTTACGTGCAATCTCAATAATTTCGGATATACAAGACGATAACGTTTGAATAGACGGGATTACAATCACATCAATCTGTCCGTCTTTACACTTTTCTACCAATTTATCCCATTCGGGACGACGAAATTTATCTCTTTGGTTATAAACGTCAACAAAAAAACTTTCAAAATTAGCATAAGGCATTGAACGTTGCATCATATAGAAGAACGGTTTTGCAGCATCGATACTATTTATTTTTTTTGCTGTCATAAACTCAACTCGCCAGCTTACATAACCGACAAACCTTTTTTCAATATCTTCCTCATAATAAAAACCTTTGCCTTCCTTAAGCCCTATTTCTTTTGCTGTATTTATTAAATCTAACATATATCGCTACCCCCTTCCCTTCCGCTTTTCTTATCATATTATCAATAGTCGTTAGCTCATTGTTTGTAGGCAATTCATTAAAACCCAACAACGGCAAGTGCCTGCTTGCACGCTCCATTTTGGATTCTGTAATTGTTCATTGAAAAACAATAAATCTTGATAAAGCAATATTTCGCCATCAGTCCACCTTGCCATATCGTTTCTAAACGATTCATTAAGATATTCAATGATACCTTTTGCTGCATTAAGTTGTTCTTTTGTAAATTGTTCCATTATATTTTTACCTTCCTATTTTTTATTATTATCTAATATCAACCAATCTGGCAATTTTATCGGAAAAGGGATACTTTTCGTGTAATAAACCTGATAGATAAACAACGTTATAGCCGTATTAAAATCAAGCCCCATTGTTTCCATAAGTTCTTCGGCTTTTATTTTAATATTACTATTAACTACAATTTCATAAATTGCTTTTTCGTTTTCATCATACTCAGGCGAGTTTTCAAACGGACAAATAAGACAACCTTTATCATATAAAAATTCTGCCGAAACATCAAGATTATCATCCCAATAAAGCCCAAAGCCGCCCTTAGCTATCTTTACTTGATTGAAGTAGTCTTTATTATCCTGTAATGCAGAAAAAACCTTATTCCCTTCAATTAACGTTCTTAAAAATACTTCTTTTCTCTCTCCCGTTGTAAACTTTACAACCAAAGTAAAATGTTCCTTTGCTGCAACGGAAGTAATACGTTTTAACAAATCCATTTTTTAATCCTCCAGCACTATACAATTTACCTTTCCCGACCTTGCAGTACAGGCATCAATAGCTATTATTCCATCAGCATAATACGGATCATCTGTAATGTCTTCTTCGTTAATTTCTTCGTCGTCCTCATGTTCAAGATAGAGATGCCCCCAAGATGCGTGCCAATGACCGCACACTATTGTTTTCCCTTCTTCTTTAATACCAAGCGAATGAAGATACATACCATTATACCAACGAGAATCTTTCCACATTTTCGCATTGGCTTCTCTCCAATTTTCCATAGAATCAAAAAGGTCTTTACACCAACCTTTATGCTTAATTGAAGGTATCCACCCGTGAACAAAAATATAGTGTTCCGTTTCATAATAATCAATGGTTTTAGGGATAATATCTTTTATATACGGCGTAACATACATTTTATTAACAATATCCCTATAATCATCGTGAAAAATGTCCATTCCCGTTAAATCCGAAACAGTCCTCACCGTACCATTACTCCAATGATGTGTATAATCAATACCGCGTCCGAAATTAAATTCCGCATTTTCGAGTAGGTCTAACATCAAATCTTCATGGTTGCCACGAATAAGAACTACTTCATCTTTATTCATAAGATCAAGTATAAAATCTTGAAGTTCTTTCGACTGTGAGCCACGATCAAACATATCCCCACAAATTATCAATTTATGTGGAACTTTATCTTCAAAAAATCCTTTCTCCGTTAATGCTGATTTTAATTCATCAAAAAAGCTATGCACATCGGAAACTACATAATATCTCATATTCATTCACCTTTTATGACTCTCTTTTGTCTTTCGCAAAGAAAATAATTGTATAACACAAAATACGCTTGCTTTTCAAGCTCGCTAACCGATTCTTCAATCAGTTCAACCAAATCATTTGTTGGTATCATCGGGCAACCAGTATTCACAATCTCACGTACAGCAAGCTGTACTTTCTTTTTAATCTCACTATCCATCACCAAAGACCTCATTATAGAAATAAGTCATATTTATATTTTCCATTTTCTTAAAATGTTCCTTCGCTTCCTTTTCGCTTGTATAGGCACTATCATAAATCATTAAAGTATTATGAAGCGTCCGCACTCCATCTTTCTGGGAATGTTTCATCATTCCCGGAAAGCCCCAGCAACAATCACCTATTTCCATAAATTTTATTGGTTGTCCGTCTTTAACAACGTCTATTTCTATACGCGGGTTTTTAACATACGCCCGATAATAGATCGAATAAGCCCTTTTCCGTTTTACAAGGTATATGGAAAGCTCCGTGCCGTCGCTATGTACAATATACGGAAAACCCCAAATGTTGATATGATTAAAGATACCAGCACCTAAAACTAATTTTTTCCGTTGCAAAAATGTTACTGGGGTTGCAAAACGTCGTTCCGCCCACGCTGCATAATGTTTTACATTATAATTCCTTTCACAAAATGACTTGAACGTTTCCCGAAGATGGTTCATCTCCTTATCTGTTCCTTGCAATAACTGCTTAAAAGCACTTTTTGTGCCAAGATAAAGCAATGTTCCAGAAGCAAAGCCCGGCGTTGCATAATCCTCTAATTCAAAAAAATAATACTTTCTTTTCATAACGGTAATTTTATCTTCCGCCTTTCAGCTTCTTTACACAGAGCTTTTAATAAATCTTCCCATAATTGCTTTTGTTTCATTTCTGGATTATCTTTAATATGGTCGTTTATATCCCGACTCGTATTCCAAATGGTTTTCTCAGATAAACAAGCAAGGTGTGTTATCATAAAATCTCTTACTGCTGACGGCATATATGTATCACGATTTATTGCATACCGAACAGCGCTGGTTAAAATACACGAAAAATCATCATCAACAAATATATCAAACCACGTTGCAGGACATACGGCATACTTACCCTCTCCATTTTCAGTAATTACATACACCCTTTGTTCGTCTGAAACTTTATCCAAAATTTCATCCATTTGCTCACAAAATTCCTCTTTGGTAACTCTTGTTACATTATGTTCTTTCCATAATTCAATATTTGTCATATTATATTATCCTCCCAAATATAAACTGTTTCTAATCTAATACCTATCTTGGCTAATTCCCAATATAAAGGAACATCAAACCTGCGTTCTTGATACTTACCTATCGCCATCAAAACTATATCAATGGGATTTTCCTTATTTGTTACTATTATTTCTTGGGCTATACGTCGATAATCATAGTTATCGCAAAGGAACTCGCCCATGCAGCACAGTTTCTTTTCTACACAAAACCGCTTTAACCTTTCTCGTTGTTTATCAAAGGAGATTTCTTTTCCTTGCTGACTGGCTTTACTTAAAAGAAAATATACGCCTTGTACAAAATTGATATACTTATTAGGCAAATTAGGATGATATGGCTCTTGCTTTATATACCAACGTTTCTTTGCTTCTATCTTTTTCAAAATTGAAGAAATATCGCAAACAGCATAAAGCTCTATCGTTTCAAGAAAAGAAATTATATCCCAGTCGTGAAATATACTCGGGGTTCGGTTTTTATCGGCATAAAACACGAATAATGAATCAAACTTGAATACATAATCTTCTTCTATATAACTTGGACGATAATCCACCGACATCACGCCTTTCACCTCTCTATATGAATAACTTTTCATTACTCGATAAAGAAATCTTCAATGGAGCGATACCATCCTTTCTTTTCAGCTTGATCGGGAAAAATAGAAATTAAATATTGCCTTTGCAAACGCATTTGCTCTTTAATCGATGTAATATCATAATTTGAATACGTTCGTGCGCCGCGTAAAACCGATATAATATACGAACCCGATATATACTCATCATAACCTTTATAACGCTCCCAAGCAGGAGTAGAATCCGATATTTTCTCTATTTTTCCATTATAAGAAACAAATAAAATATCCTCTTTCAAAAAATTATCGTTATATAAGTTGGGAACATAAATCATATCCTTTATACTTTTTGTGGACATATAACCGTGACAGTTATAATATTTACCAAACACATACCACTCTGGCAAATCGCTCGGCATTATCTTTGTTTTATGCCACCCCGAAAAAAGCGTACCGTCCTTGCTTTTTATATACTGGATTTGACTATTTACTTTTGCAATTTTTTCAATAGAATACACATTTTTAATAAAACGTGATTTCCCCATAGCAAAAACCTCCTTCGAGTTATATGCCACAAATTATAGCACAAACACAAGCCCGAAAGTTGATGTTTTTGAAAATGTAATCGGTTTTCACAAAAATGTATGCGATACCACTTTTAACCTACGGTCACTATTTTAACCGCTGGTTTATTGCGATATGTAACTTTATTTTATAAAATATTCTTTGGGGTTTTGGTAAATCATATAACGGCTTTCACGCAGAACCTTCTTTATTGCCTTTGCCGCATCAAGAATTATCCTACACTCATAAGCAGTACAATCCGCCATTATTTCAGCGAACTCTGCATTATCAACACTTTGATGTTGTTTCAAACTATCGCCCAGTAAATAATCCGCAGTAACGCCCAAAGCATTGGCAATCAATAATAAAGTTTCAATACTCATACACTTTATACCGCATTCGATATAACTAATATAGCACGTTGATTTGTCTATCATCTCCGCTAACACTTCTTGCGAAATATGCTTCTTCTTTCTCACCTCCTTGATTTTTTGACCGACTGATAAATAATTGAGTAGCATTTTTTGCCTCCTTTGTAAATATACTACCTATTATTATAATCAGGCGGTTAAGTCTTAACTATGTGATTATTCACAACGCAATCAATTAGTGCTAAAATTACAAGAAAAGATAACCTATTGATTAAGAGAAGTCCAATGGATAATAATAACTTCGACCTTAAAACTATCGGACAAAGAATCCGTGAAACAAGAATAGACAGGGGATTAAGCCAAGCAGAACTCGCATTTGCCGCAGACATATCAGAACCCCATATCAGCCGTATCGAACAAGGCAAGCAAAAAATGTATTTAGATACTTTTGTACGGCTCATTGAAGCATTACAGGTTTCGGCGGACTACATTTTACGCCCCGATGTTCCAGAAGTTAATGCAATGTATCAAAAAGAATTTACCGATCTGTTTATTGACTGTTCCCCTACTGAAATGGAAACACTATTAAACATCGTTCGTCAAGTAAAATCTTCAATTCATAACCAAAATAAAAACGACGATAACTAATCGGAGTGGGTATTTGCCCACTCTTTTTTTTATAAAAAATTAAATATTTTTGTCATTTCATAAACCAGTAGTCAACATTGTGACCGCTGGTTTATTCCATTTTTCAAACCCAGCCATTATACTTATGGCAAAACACTTTAAGGAGTAAAAAATGGAAAACGAACAACTGAATATTATCAATACAACCCAAGCATCCCTACAAGAAACAGACAGAAACCCGTTTGAATTGATGTTCATCAAAGATAATAAAAGAGCATCTTTACTTGCAGAACATCGTAACTGGTTAAAAAATCTAAAACGTGAATTTCCACAACCAACCAAGCCTTATAAAATCGGGGTTTATATTCGTTATTTTAATCAAACGAAATATGATAACTACCTTGATTACCATAAACAACAATTTATCGATACAATTTCCCGTTGTCCGAGATGGACGCTGGTCGATTTTTATATCGATGAAGGATCTGTTGCCCCTAATATGGAAAGCGCCCCCGATTGGTGTCGTTTGATAAATGACGCAATGGATGGTAAGGTTGACTTAATCCTTACTCAAAAAATTTCCAATATATCAAAAAAAATGCACGAAGTCACTTTTTGCGCTCGTATTCTCGCAGCACAAACTCCTCCCATTGGCATCTATTTTATCTCCGAAGATTTATTTACGTTGGCTTCTTACTATCAGGAAGATTTACGTGACACTTACTTTTTACCCGAAGAAGAACAGGACTTGTTAGAAGATAAAAGCCAAGAAGGAGAAACCGTAGATGATTGACCGAAGCAAAAGGAAGAAACGTCAGCAAGAAAAAGATAAAACAAAAAAACGAATCCACGTTTCCATTGATCCAGATAATTACGAATATTTCCCCGAAGAAAAGGAAGTAGATTTTTACGATAATGATGTTGTTCAATACGTTGGTATTTATGTCCGCGTATCAACAGATGATGTACGTCAAACCACATCATTTGAATTACAGAAAAAGTATTACGAAGAATTTGTTATTAAGCACCCCAACTGGGTACTTGTCAAAATTTACGCAGATGAAAGTATAAGTGGTACTTCCCGTGATAAGCGTGATGCATTTAACGATATGATTGAAGATGCACAAGCGGGAAAACTTACAATGATAATAACAAAAAGCGTATCTCGTTTTGCACGTAATATGGTTGACTGTATTCAAATCTGCCGAGATTTGCAAGAGCAGAAAAATCCTGTCGGCGTATTTTTTGAATCCGAAGCAATCTTCTCTCTTAAAGACGATTCGCAAATGGCTCTTTCTTTCCAAGCCACTATGGCAGAAGAAGAATCTCATACCCGTAGCCGTAGCCTGGAAGCATCCTTGCGTATGCGCTTAGATCACGGTATCCCCCTTACGCCCGAATTATATGGGTATCAACACGATTCGGAAGGAAAACTCACCATAAATCCTGACGAAGCTCCAACCGTAAAATTGATATTTTATATGTATCTGTTTGGCTATACTACCCAACAAATTGCCGATACTCTAACGGCACTTTCCAGACAAACCTATTACGGAAACGAAGTATGGTCGGCAGGTACAATCATCGGAATTTTACGAAACGAAAGACATTGCGGCGATGTTATAACGAGAAAAACTTATACACCGAACTTCCGTAAGCATAAGTCGGTTAAAAATCGTGGAAAAAGACCGCAAAGCCACTATATGAAACATCATGAAGGCATTGTAAGCCGTGATGATTATATTGCTGTACAAAGCCTATTGGATAACGCAAAATATAAAAATAAATCCTTTCTTCCCGAACTCAGAGTTATCGACAGCGGAATGTTAAAAGGCTTTGTAACCATCAACCCACGCTGGGCTGGCTTTACTTGCGCCGATTATGTTAAAGCATCTCAGAGTGTATATGAAAACCTTGACGAAGAAACGAATGAAATCATAGAAGAAAATCCCACTATTGAGATTGCCGCTGGCGATTTTGACTTACGAGATTTTCAAATCACGCGTTCAGAGTTTTTCGATTCTTGGCAAAGACCCTCTGTTTCTTTCAATGATAAAAAAATCCAATTCAGCGCGCAATGCATCAGAAAGTTTGTAAACACAAACTATATCGAGATGCTCGTAAATCCCGTCGAGAGAAAATTTGCTATAAGAGCAAGCACGAGCGAAAATCGAAATGCGGTTGCCTGTTCTAAAACTGTTTATCAAAAGCAATATCCAAAACCTATTTCTTCCGCTGCGTTTTCAGATACGTTATATGAACTTTTGGGATGGAATTACGATTATAAGTATAAAATTATCGGCTCATCCTATGAAGAAAACGGCGAAGTGGTATTTATCTTCAATGCGGTTAATTCCGAAGCATATTTCAAATCGTATGTAATACCAGCAGAAGAAAGCGAAGACGGGCAAGAAACAAAAGTACAACCCCTATCCACATCAGGGAAACGTGTTCGAGCAATACCTCAAGCGTGGACGGAATCGTTCGGCACAAAATTCTATCTACACGAGCAAACTCTCATCGCTTTGCAAACACCAGAAGAAAAAGAATGGAAATTACGATTGCAAGGGCAATTATTTGATACAGGCAAAAAGCTGAATGTTACAGATTATGAAACCATAAAAGCCTATATAGAAACCGAGTTAAAAGACATAACCTTACAGGAGAAACAAAATGAATGTATATGAAAATGAAGAAGTAAAAAATTTGGAAGAAGCCACTTCTTCCACCCCGTTAGACACCAATTTCATCCCCACCCTTAAAGAAGATGATGAAGTGCTTGAAATGAACGAAGATTTTGACTTTGAAAACTTTCAAGTCGTGCGTAGAGAATTTTTTGCACATTTGAGTGAACCTTGTATCAGTTTCAAGAACTGTAAAATTACCATTAACAAAGCGTGCCTTAACAAATTCCCCGATACCATGTACGCCCAAGCGCTTATATCGGACAAGAAAAAAATCCTCGCTTTACGTCCTTGCGAAGAAGGTGCAAGAGATTCTTTCTTATGGTGTGGAATAGACAAAAATGGAAAAAAGAAAAGCCGTACAACCACTTGCAAAATCTTTTTTGCAAAACTTGTTGACCTTATGGGTTGGATCCCTGAACATAGATATAAACTTCTCGGAAAACTAATACACTCTAACGGTCAATACCTTTTAGCGTTTGACCTTACCGCCGCCCAAGTTTACCCCACTACTTATACAGAAAACGAGAAGCCTGTTACGACCAAAACACCGATCTTCCCCGTCGAATGGCAAAACCAGTTTGGGCTTCCTTTTAGAGAACATCGAAAATCAATGCAAATCAATGTCTTTGACGGTTATGCTATTTACTCAATCAAAGATACCCCCATAAAAAAGGACAATGTCCCCGATGACATAGAAAACGGGAGTGAAACAGCATAATGGATACTTTAATAATGGCAATAGACTTGAAAAAGAACCGCATCCGCATACATAAAGCGTCACTACACCTACTTGGCGATCCTTCTTCCATACAATTCCTTATTAACCCTGACACGAAAGAAATAGGCGTTAGAAATATGGACGATAATCAAATGGATATAACGGTACTAAAAATATCCAAATTCCAAATGGCATCTGACAATTCGATTGACTTTTATAGCCAAAAACTTGTTCATCAGATTGTATCTGCGGCAGGAAATATGGAAGAAAAAAGTTGCTATCGGATATACGGTAAAGCTGATAAAAAGAATCGGAGCGCCCTTTTCTCTTTTAGTAAAGTCGAAAAAATTGTAGAGCAGGTATGAAGCTATGATAACAACAAACCCTATTCTAAAAATCGACCCCGAATTAAAAGAACTCATACGTCCCCTAACCAAAAAAGAATTTTTACAATTAGAAGAAAATCTTCTTACCGACGGATGCATCGACCCTATTATAACGTGGAACGGCTTTATAATAGATGGACATAACCGATACGAAATCTGTTGCAGACACAATATTCCTTTTCAAATATTGGAAAAAGAATTCCCTTCTAAGGATGCTGTCATTGCTTGGATGTGCGCCAATCAACTCGGTAGAAGAAACTTATCGGAAGAAACAAGAAAATATCTTATAGGTTTACAATATGAAGCCGAAAAAAAGCAAAACAAAAATCTGCAAGGTTGGAATCAATATCAAAGTGATCCCGAACAAAGCTCCGAAGATGAAGATACTATGTACAAAACCGTTACTGGACATATAACTGCCCAAAAAATTGCAACCGAAAATCACGTTTCTTATGCAACCGTTCAAAAATATGCAGCATATTCTCGCGCAATAGAAAAATTGAAAGAAAACGAACCAGAAATTGTTCCCAAAATTCTTTCGGGAAAATACAAAATCGCCCATAAATACGTCATACAATTAGCCACTCTCCCTCCGGAAGAAATAAAGAAGGTTAATCGGCGTTTGCAAAAAAAGAAAAGTGAAGTTCTTAGATATAAAAATAGCAGAAACGCATTGCCGCGTCCAAAACCAAATACATCTCCCCCTCAACCGTCTATAAAAGATATGCCAGCCTTTGATCCAGACGCAACGATTACAGAGCTTACCTTAACGCTTCCGTCTTGGACAAGCTCCATAGAACGTTCCCTTAAAGTCATCGATTTTAATATCGTTACAGACCAAGCACGTAAAAATTTACGAGAAGTATTAAATATCCATATCCAACTTATTTTGGATTTACTTACTATTTTACAGGAGAAAGACTAATGGAAAATTATAATGATTTCGTTCCTAATGTACACTTTGAAAAAATCCCCATAAAAAATCTTGTATCCAATCAAGAATATCAAAGAAACTTATCACAATCACACGTGGATAAAGCCGCCGCCAATTTTGACATTTTCCAAATCAATCCCGTTAAGGTAAGTCGCAGAGATGGAATTAACTACGTTTTCAATGGGCAGCATACCATTGAAATAGTAGCAAAAGTATCGGGTTCAAGAGAAACCCCCGTCTGGTGTATGGTTTACGATGAATTATGTTATGAACACGAAGCCGATATATTCGCAAACCAAATGAAATTCGTAAAGCCCCTCTCCCCTTATGAAATTTTCATCGCCAACTTAGAAGCAGGGAACGACGAACAACTAATCATTAAAGGGCTGATTGAATCTTATGGACTCCAATTAGGCACAAAAAAAGCTCCTAACGTGATTTGTGCGGTTTCCACATTGGAATCTATTTATGCAAAACACGGTTATCACGTATTAAGCAGAGTGCTTAGACTAATCATTGCAACGTGGGAAGGCGATTCTTTATCATTCTCCGCAAATATGCTCAACGCCGTTGCAAAACTTGTTTCCATATATCAAGACCGTATGGACGACGCTTCATTTAAGCAAAAACTAAGCTCAATTTCTATTAAACAACTCATTCGCAACGCAAAAGAACGGCGTTCTGGATGTATGGGCTTCGCAGAAGTAATGGTAATCGAATATAATGGGAAACGAAAAAATCCACATACCAGACTTCCGATGAACAGATTATACGCACGAGATAATATGTTTGTTACCGATGAAGAAGACGAAGATATAGTCGAAGAAGAAATCGACGAATCCGAAGAAACGGACGAACAATAATTTGGGTTACGCATACAAAATATGCGAAACCACTTTTCTAAAAAAAGGGAGTGCAACCATAGGCTGTACCCCCTTCTTTCATAAAATAATAATCAACTTATAACAAATTTAGAGCATTATTCGTAATTTAATTTCGTCCTTTCGTGGTGGCGTATGGTAGCATAGAATTCCGCAAAAGTCAATATCGTTCCGAAAAATTTTGCTTAGGTTTTATAAATAAAAGAGAAAATGCAAATTTTTTCTCCTCTTGTTGACTTTCGCCGCCTAAACAAATAAATGCACGACTTACCCCTTCTATGCTACATTGCCCCTGCCGAAAGGCGAAAAAACAAAATTTAGGAGTAAAAATATGAACATTTGTATTAAAAATTTAAAATACGAAAAGCCGCAATTTGCTTGGCAAGTTAAAGTTGATAGGTCAAGTATTTTAGGTAATCCATTTCACATGGCTTACGAAAGCCAAAGAAAACATGTTTGCGAACAATATGAAGAATACTTTTACGAAACGATGAAGCAAACAGGTTGTGCATTTTATAATCGAGTAATGGACTTGATTGAAATTGCTAAAAAGTATGGAAAATTAGAATTGTTTTGCTGGTGTGTGCCAAAACGTTGCCACGCAGAAACAATTAAAAAATATATCGAAGAACACGTTGCCGTGTTTGATTACTCTGAACTACTCGAAGAAGCTCGTGATATGATGAGCGAAAGAATTGCAATATATGGTACTTTATAAGGAGATTACAAAATGGACATTTACAAATTCAAAGAAGATTGCGAAAAAAGAATCGTTGTAATAAATCAGGAAATCGCAGAATTAGAGAAACAACCTAATACCCCTGAAAATAGAGCCAAAATCGAAAAACTTGAAAGTGAACTTGGAAGTGAATACGCTTCTCTTTGTGATTATAAAGGACGTATCATAAATTATGAATACGAACAAAATGAAGATTTTTAAGGAGCAAACAAATGCAAGAGCAAGAAATTAAAGATAATGAAATTGAAAAAGAACTTGATAGACTCTATAATGATTCGGATTGTCCATTCTGTAAAGAAGTGTATAACCGTCATTTAATCGAATTGAGATACAAAAAACGCGGCTATACTTATAGCATCGAAGTCGCATTAGTTAATAATGCGATATATCAAGGCGAATTTTCGGGACATAGCACACATTACGGATTTTCATTAAAGCATTGTCCTGTATGCGGAAAAAATTATTGAAAACTTTGAAAAAGAAATAAATAAGGAGATATAAAGATGAAACAACCAACAAAATTTCAAGTAATCTATGACGGCACAACGTATGAGTTTGACTCAGGCGCAAAACTAATGATTTTCGATTACGGACTATCCAACGATATGGATAAAAAAGGAATAAAAGCACTATTGAATTATGTCGATTTTGTATATGAATTGTATCTTAAAGATGACAATCCTACGCCGCTTGGCTTACTTTCCGACTACATCGCTGAAAACTGGAAAAAATTCAAAAAAATCGCAACTCGATAGAAGCGAGATTTTGGATAAATTTTACTTTGAAAAAGTATGTTAAGGAGAAACGCAATGGATAATAAAATTAACTTTATAGAAAAACCACCTTACTCAATGAACACATTATTCTTCGTCGGAAAACACTACCCTACTTATATGGTAAAAGACGGCAAAGAATACTTTATATTTGGTCGCCCCGAACCTCAAAGCAGTCTTGAAAAAGATGAAATGAACGCTCGTAAACAACAGCTTATCTCAAACAATGGCGCTTATTTCAATTTCTTCGACAATTCTGGCTTTCACGATCCCATTGCTTTATTAAAATGGGTAATACAAAAAAGATACACCTTTGAAAAAGACACAAAAGCATCTATGCTCTCCGATGGAAAAACGTTCGATTTTAAGGGGAATTTACGTGAATGCTCTTGTGCTTTCTTTTATCGTATTTTTGATAAAAATATTATCAATGAAATCAATCAACTTTTACCTAACGCAAAAAAAGAAAAAGGAGCAATAAAATGAAAAAAATTAAATTGATTACAATATTTGACAGTACCGACTATTCGGAACGCTATAACGAAACACGCGATTATTTGTTTGCAAGCCGTTCCAATGACTTTGATTGGGAAACTTCCGATGACGTTCCTATCGATATGATACACGATGAAATGAACTTTCAAGAAGAAATCGAATATCAATATTTCAAAGACAAACTCGAATTTCTTTTACAAAACAGAAATTGCATAATATCCGGCGTATGCGGACGCTGGAACGAACCAAAAGGTTGCGGACGTTTTATTCAGACGTTTGGCGACCTTTCTTCTTTTTTACAGCATTTGGACTCGTTAAAGATAACAGACCAAAACGGACACCTCATAATTGAAGGATACCACCACGATGGGCATGACAGGTATGAGTTGAAATGCTTGACGAATAAGGGATACGAATATGCAGACCGTAATTATTTCGCTCATTCAAAAGAATTACACGACAAGATTATGAACTGTAATTTTTTCTCCGCACTCCCCCATTTAGCAGCAATATAAAGGAGCAAGTATTATGACAAACAATACCCCTACTATTCCCATTAAAGAAAGCATACTTATCGACCTTAAATATGAACTCGACCATGTAGATTTCTCCAATAAAAAGGAAGATGAAAAAAGCATTTACTATATTTTGATGAAACTTGAAGAACGGCTTGATTTTGACGACGGGAGTATTGCCAAAGAACAAATTCAAAGCCTTATAAATTATCTTCAAGACAGCTTGGAAGCCACATCAACTATTTATTTCAATATGATTGCAATGATAAATAGCGGAAAATATTATTCTTATGAAGGAGAAGACAAATGAAAAACATCAGCGAGCTTTATAACAATTACATTTCCATCGAGCTTGAAGAAAGACGTATCAATGAAAAAATTATTGATAAAGAAAAGCAAATCGAACGCTTAAAAGCGAAGAAAGACAGTCTTGGGGGCTGGGTTGATAGACTTGTAAAACCATTAGCCGAAGTGTTAATGCCCCTGCTTGATTGTGTTTCTTATCGTTTACTTGGCCCATTCGGGCTACGTGGCGAAATATCAATTTGGTTTCTTAAACCAAACTCCACCGCCGAGCATTGCGATTATAGTCTTTCTCTGACCTTTATTTATCAATCTAATGACGACATCACATATAAAGGCGAGTATTGCCATCCAACCGCTAAAAAGGTTATTTTAGCATACGATACAGGCGAACGGAAAAATGAATTTCCTCAAGGGAGCATTGGAGAGAAAAACGGGTTTAACACCATTTCAAAAGATTTACCAGAATCCATTGACGAACTTGTTACGATTATAAAAAATTTTAAGGAGAATTGCGGATGAAAAAACTAAGCAAGAAAGTCATAAAAGCCATTGAAAACTTAGGCTGGATCGTACGTGAATATGATAACGATTAAGAAATTGAAACGAACTCCCCCGCTGGCGAAGATATAATCGAAACTATCACAAAAGACAAAGATTATATCCAGCAATTTTGGGATATTTACTTTAATTTTGACGAAGATGAACACGTTGAAATGTGGGTAAATGTAATGCATAACGTAAGTGGCGTACCATCGATTAGTACGCTCGTTAAAGACTCGGAAGAAATAACCGAAATGTATAAACAATTAGCTATTACAGTCGAAAAAGCAATGAGAAAAGGAGCATAAAACTTATGAAAAAAATCATTTTTAACGAATACATTCTTGATAACGCAACCAGCAGAGCTTTGTCCAAATATAATTTGACAGAGAAAACCATCTACAATTTGACTTTAAGAGCATATTTTACGGAAGAAGAAATGCAGAAAAATAAAGCTCGTTATGAATCTATGATAAACCAACCCGCATTATGGGAACAAGAGTGCCAGAAATCACGTTTACAGACAGCAAAAACCATATATGAGATATTAGAAATGCTTCATAAACAATTCAACATAGGTCAATATAGAAAAAATGATTATTACGCAAAATACGACTTGTGGTTTTGGTGCAATTCGGAAGGCATCAACCATACGACCCCTACTCATAATATTGGGGGAAAACATTATGACCTATCTTATGTTACTTTGGCTTTCGACCAAAAAGAAAACGTCGATAAAATATTGGACTTCTTGCATAATTGCGATCTCTCCGATGGACTCCGCCCCGTTCAATGCACGATTACATATATACTTGAATTAAAGACGGAACAGGTCATTGAATTATGCAATCTGTTCGCAAAAAACGAAATCACTACACCCATTACAAAATCCAGTTATAAAGATAAATATTACAAATGCGAGTACGAAGAAATCCGATTGTATATAAGTCAAGACCAATATGCATACAAGAGAAAAAAGGATAAAAACTTTTATATGCTCAGAAATGACAAGATATTGGATATTCTTATCGACAACGATCTGTTGGACAAATACGTTAAACTTTTACAAGGAGAACAGCAATGAAAAACTTAAAAGAATTAAACGCCATTTTAACGGCAATCTATCTCTTAAACTTTATCGATGAAAATCGCAATCTGGATATTATGTTACTTACCGATTATGCATTTCGACGTATTTTTGATTGTAACGGAAATATGAAAGCGGCAATTTGTCTTGGAAATTCCAAAGAAAATGTCCGCGCCGCCGTTATGAAACTACTCGAAGAAGATACGAAATATATGGAATACTTAAAGGAATACAACTATGAGAAAAAATAATCCATACGGATACAAGATTGGCTACCGTGAAAACGGTAGCCTTTTGTTTAATCGGCTTTTTATTACACGTTCTTACACCCAAGCACAGCGGATGCGTAATTATTATAGACGATATGAAATGCGAGAACGTGAAACAAGGCGACCTCTTATCAATCCTTTCTGGGAAATTGTACCAATTACAAGACAAGAAATACTGGCAGGAATTTGGCAAGAAGATCCTTTCCCGACACCCACTTTTTTTCACCTTTTCGTTCGTGGCTTAGGATAGCATAGAATTCCGCAAAGTCAAACCGCTACGAACCGATTTGCTTAGGTTCTATAAATAAAAGAGAAAATGCAAATAGTTTCTTCGCCTGTTTGACTTCTGCCGACTTTACAAAAAAAATTCATTCTTCTGCCCTTCTATGCTATGTCGCCCCTGCCGAAAGGTAAAAAAAATGAAAAAAAGGAGAAAAAAATTATGTATTATGAAAATGCAAACAAGTTAATTAACATTTGGAAAGATGGAGATGTAATCCATGTATTTATTACTGCTCTCACTCAAAAGAAATATGAAAAGTGTAAAAATACGCTTGAATACGTTAAGAAAATCCTTGGTATGAGCTTTACTTATGAATACGATGGAACACAAATCTACTTCAAGTTAGGAGATTTCAACGAATTGAACGAATTTAGAGAATACTTCTATAAATATTTATCGCAATTTTAATAAGGAGATATAAACATGAAAATTGACTTTAATCGTAATACATTGATCGTTACACTTTATAACCCCGAAGATGTCCACCTGTTATGGTCGGCAATAGAAGAAATGGAACGTAAACTTTGTAAAACTCTCAGCGTTGACGATGATACATTTGAAGAATATAACGAAATACATATTGACGTTGACGATTATTATGAGTACCTCGCATATAGAAGATTGGTACTCGACTACTGTCATATTTATTAAGAAAAATAATTGAAAGGAGATATATAACCTATGAAAAACAACACTATTTCTATCGTTATAGGCTCTTGGGGGTCTTATAACGCTTGCAACAACCGAGCATTAGGCTCTACATGGCTCGACCTTTCCGATTATGAAGATTGGGAAGAAATCGTTGCTGAACTGAAAAAACAGAGTTTCAAACTCGACGGTATCGACGAAGAACTGTTTATTCAAGACATCGAAGGTATATCCGATAGTAGCACGAACTGGGATTATATGAACCCCGAACGGCTATTCAATACCCTCAAGGAATCGGGTGTTCTTGACGACGACTACAAATTCAAGATTTTTGAAGCGTATATGGAAGTACGTGGATTTAAGGAATTTGAAGAACTCGTTGAAAAACACGGCGAGAGCTGGGATGATGACATCCATATATATGAAGGCTACGACTGGGAAGATTATGGTAGAGATGCATTAGCCAACTCTGGATATGAAATCCCCTCTTTCATTGAAGATTATATCGACTATGAAAGCTACGGCGAATCTTGCGGCATTGATTACGTTGAATCGTACAGCGGCGGTTTGATAGAAATATATAGATAAAAAGGAGAAAAAATTATGATTACAACAAAAGAAGAAAGAAAAATTAAAGCTATTGAACTATGCAAAAATTGGACATTTATAAGCCTTATATCCAAGACTTCAAAGACAAGGACATTACCACGTATTTTGAACACTATATAGGCTTTTGGGCTTATCAAGATGAAACATTAAACGCAAAAATTAAAGAAGTAGAAGAAAAATTTGGCTGTACCGTGTACGCAATCACACACGAATTTGCGGAATTTGGAGAATGTTACAGCTTCTTGGTCGTTCCTAAGCGAAAAAGCGACTGGCACGACTTGGTGGACAAATATGGACGTATGTTCAATGTGTTTGCGTATGTATGGAACAAAAGTTACGAACTTGATTCGGAATTTGGCACGATTGTTGTTGATACATTCGGCGGCGGCATTAAAAGAAGATATTAAATTACAAGGAGAAACATATATGGGGGCTTTTACAGCAATGGCACACATTAACTCCCTTAACGGGGAAATGAGAGAAATTACCGTCTTAGATATGCGAACAGTCTTTGGACGACCTCTCGAAAATGAATTTATCGTTCAATACGGCAAAATAAAATGTACAGCTATATTCAACCCTTTCACCAACCAATTTTATGCAGATGATAAATACGGTATTATTACCGAAGGAGAGAAAAAATGATTAAACTAAACTTAGAAGCAAAAACGAAAGAACAAGAACGAGTAAAATCGTACTTAGAAGCAAATGCAAGTGAAGTCCTTGCCGAAAAAATTAACGATGGCGTAATAATCGTAAAAGACGGTAAAACGCTTATCAACAAGAAAACCCTTGAAGGGTTTATGAAATTCGCCCAAGAAGAAGCACGTAAGCAAGTTGAAAAAGGTGCAAGATGTGCCTGTATCGACGATGATGTGGTATTCGGTTGGGCGATTCATTATTTTGAAGAAGAAACCATCGAAGAATTGCTCTATAACGAAGATGGAACGGCTGTTAAAGCCGCCCCGACAAAACCTGCACCTGCCCCGAAAAAGGAAACCTCCAAAGCTAAACCCAAAGAAAAACAGCAAACTACGCTCTTTGATTTCCTTGATTCGACAAATACTTCTTCCTCTTCTGACGACGAAGAAAATGATGAAGATGAAGAAGAAAATGAAGAAACCGCTGAATGCGACGACGATGACGATACGGAAGAAAGCGTTGAAGAAACACCTACTATTCCTACGGAATGGGAGATTTATAAACCGTCCAAATTATATCAAACATATTTGGACCATCAGGCAAAACATCCGTCCGCTATTCTCTTTATGCAAATTGGCGATTTCTATGAAGCGTTCGGAAATAATGCTATCAATGCAGGTAACGAATTGAATTTGACGATAACTGGACGTGATTGCGGACTTAAAGAACGTGTACCGATGGTAGGCATCCCCTATCACGCCGCAGAACCTTATTTTACACGATTATCGAAAGGCTACGACGTGTTAATCGTAGATTGCGACAGTTCTTATCGTTTCATCGAGAATCTTGAAGACCGTGAAAAACGTAAAATCATCAAAACGGACGAATTTGAAGCCGACGAAGAAACGGGTGAGATCCTCTCCTATGATGAAATGCGTGAGTTCGATGGCGACATCGATGAAAAAGTCATTACAAAAGACATCGAAGAACACAAACAAGAAACGGACGACGTTCCCGAACTTGAAGCCTCTAAATACATCGATAAAGACGCTATGTGCGTTTTAATGGAATTGTTTGACTATGAAATGGATTTGCAATAAGGAGAAACACTATGAATATCGATAAAATTAAACCTATTCCCAAAAAGATTATTGAACTCATTCGTAAACGGGACGAAAAAGACTTTCCCAATCCCACCACAGAAACACGGTTTTACGCATATCTCACTAAAAACGAAGGTGAACTTGTAAAAGTGACCGTTGCCGTTAAAAACTATTATACGCGTTGGCTGTACAAACAGGTAGCTGTTCACGGCGTTCATTCCTATGATGAATGTTTTATCAAAGATATATGCTTTGCATACGCTGGCGGTGGCTATAAAGTTGGTTGGTACTCGGAAGGCGTTAAAAAGTACCAAAAATGGTACGAGCATGGATATTGGGGCTATCAATCAGACCATTTATTTGACCCGTATGCGCCTGTTATAAATCGAGAATATATCGCAAACTTTCCAGAATATAAGTACAGCGCTTATGAACAATATACGTTTTGCGATATTCTACAATATTTACGCACTTATGAAAAATATCCACAAACTGAATACCTTGTAAAACTCAGCTTGATAGAATACGCTCAAAAGAAAGCTGTTCTTGAAAAAGCAGGGAAAGACAAGAAATTCCGGCGCTGGCTTGGTCGAAATAAAGATATTCTTATCCACGAAAGAATATATGTTACAGCTCTCATCTCTGCTTATAATAAAAACAAAGACATATTGGCAGCACAAGCCTACCAAGAAGCCAAAAATGCTTTGACATCAAAAGCCAATACCTATAAAAGATTAAAAGAACTGTTCTGCGATAATGTAGAGCAGTTTTGTCTTTATTTGGAGAAACAACGGGCGCACGTTAGCTCGTATGAAGATTATCGTATCGCTTGTGAATATCTGGGGTTGGATTTTACCGAAGAAAAACATAGATTACCCCACGATTTCAAAAAATGGCATGATATTCGCACCGATCAGTATGCAACTCAACTTGCCATTGAAAACGAGAAGAAAAAAGCCGAATTATATGCAAAATTTTCCATCGTTGCTGAAAAATACAGTCGTATGCAATATGATAAAAATCCCAATTTCAATATTATCATCGCTCGTTCCCCTACTGAACTTATCTTAGAAGGACAAACCCTTAATCATTGTGTTGGTAGAATGAATTACGACCAGAAATTTGCAAGGGAAGAATCGCTAATATTCTTTATTCGTAGAAAAGACAGTCTTAATGAACCTTTCGTAACTCTCGAATACTCGCTCACAACTCAACGTATCGCACAATGTTATGGATACGGTGATAAAAATCCAGATAAAAGCGTGCTTTCGTATGCTCACGACGAATGGTTTCCGTATGCAAAACGTCAAGCTCAAAAAATTATGAGAGCCGCTTAAAAATAACAAAGGAGATAAAAATTATGACGAACAACAATTATTTCAGAATCACATCTTACTATCCCGCCGCTGACATCAGCTTCATTGTTGATGCAAACGGTAAATTTGATGCCATTTGGCGTTTCAGCTCTATGCTTGTTAAAAAAGGTTGTAAAATCTTGGAAGTTTCCGACAGAGAACATTTCAAAGACGGCAACATCCCCGAAATCAAACCTTGCGATGAAATCGTTCTTCGAGCGTGTATGCGTGGGAAAGTTGAAAAAGAAAACGGCGTTATCAACATTAAAGGTCGTTATTATACGCCGATTAAACAGGGGTGACATTATGAACAAAAAAGAAATTTTACAAATGCCGTCCATTGCATATTACAGCGCCTTGAATGGTCTGGAAGTCAAAAAAATCGAATATGGAACAACAGATTATATGTATTGCGTTTCCGGTGCTTGGACTGGAAAGAAAAAACCACACAAACTCAAAATTTATGAAACAAAACAAGGCTCGTATATCCGTTTACACGGATATACCTGTCCTTTGGACAATTTTATCCGTATGGGAGTATAACTATGAATAAATTTGAAGAACACAAGAACAACATCCTTAAAGGTTTAGACCGATTCGCATACATTCGCTCCCCTCTTAGTGTTTTCAAAGATGCTGTCGAATACAATGCGTGGAACGTTGCAATACATACTCTGCCTGTAAAACAAGAAGAACGATTAAACCGTATGCGGGAGATCGTCAAAGGATACGAAAATGAACGTGACAAAGAAGTATTTCGCACCATCTGCAATGACATTATACTAATGTTATCGCAATCTTTGGAAAATTTTGGCGACCATCTTGGCGAGATTTATATGAAATTAGCCCCTAAAAATAAACACGCAGGACAGTATTTCACCCCTTATTCAGTATCTCGGTTATGCGCTAAAATCGTTATCGGGGAAAATCCCAATAAAGACAAAGAAATCATTACGTTTAATGAACCGGCTTGCGGCTCTGGCGGTATGATCGTAGCAGCAGCCGAAACATTAAAAGAACTCGGAATAAATTATACGATGCACTCTGTTTTCGTTGCCGCCGACATCGATAAATTCTGCGTTCTTATGTGCTACCTCCAAACATCTTTTATTGGACTCCCCGCCATCATCCAACATCAGAATACTATTACAATGGAATGCTGGGATTCCTTGATTACACCTGCATTTGCATTACAATATTTTAGATTTATGAACGCATTAAAAGGAGAAAACAAATGAAATTATTCGATATTTTACAACTTTACAGCGGCTCTTTAATTTGTATTCAATTTGAAGAACAAGGCTCATCTTCCGACTGTATATACTGCGGAACGCCCGATAATATTTCGGGTAAAACATTATTGCAATACGGATATTGCCCCATCAAAAGGTTTTACATCGAATCGTATGGGGCTTTTTATGGACACGATGGAATTACAATTATTATAGAGAAGGAGAAATAATTATGAACGAACAAAATCAAAGCGGAACAGTAATAACCCAATATTTAACCGAAGAACAAGAACAGCTTATTGAGCAAGCAATACAAAAACTTACCCCTATTTACGAAAAAGCTATGAATAGGAAAATCCAACAAGATGAAATCAATCTGCTTTGGGCTGCTTATTCAGGTTGTTTTGTGAAATATCGGGGCGGAGAAGCTGAAATGAACGAAATTCTAAACAGCAATATCCAGCATTGGTCGAACTATAAACCTAAGAAATAAGGAGAAAAACTATGATTATTAAACCGATTCCTTTAAGAGAACGTTTTGACGTTGACGGCTTTATGGCATATCTTGAAAAAACTTTTAGTGGCTTTGAAAATCCTTTCCTTCGAGAAACTATTAGAAAAATTATAGAAGCCGCACACATATCTTCTATGGGTCAACTTTCTAATAAATGGATTGCCTTTTATATTAAAGACCACATAGCCGATGAAGTTCAGTTTACCGAAATTATGCAATTTGTGAAATAGGAGATAAAATATGAATTACCTTGAAGAATTACAGAAAAGAAAAAAATATTTACAAAAACAAATCAAAGAACTAAAAGACTTCCAAGAGCTGCTCATTAAAGCTGTTGACTCGTTTCTGTCCAAAAAGTATTTACCACTTGAAAAAGCGCTACAAACTCACGGTGGTATCGGCGGCATAGAAAATGCGTATGGCTGGGATCTTATTTCAAAAGCAAAATATCAAAAATTTGTTGACTTATATGAAGAACAACAAAGCGATCCAACCGCACAATATATGCAAGACATCTTAAAACATTTGAAAGACCGTATTGCAGCCAACGAAAAAGAACTTATAAGCATTGAAAATCACATTGCATACGAGAAAACAAAAGACTACTAATCGTTCTAAAAAATTAGGCGGTAATGGATTCCCATTACCGCCGGGAATGTCAAGCAAAGTGTGTAAGTTATTTTGCTTAAATTAAATTTTCATACTT
>CAYZOF010000007.1:0-44446 GCA_964479935.1 uncultured Clostridia bacterium
GACTGTAAATCTGACGTCTTCGACTTCGGTGGTTCGAATCCACCTCTGCCCACCAGGACCGCATTTTTATTCATAAAAGTGCGGTTTTTTGTTGTATAAATGTATATTTTATGCAAAAAACAGCTAAAATTCGCATAAAAAATGGCAAAAAAACGTCTCAAAACCTCGATTTGTCACACAGTTTTGACACACAGTAGAAGCTCGGAATCCCTTTAGTTTCAAGGGCTGTAGCGATTTTGCATAAAAAAAGGCCCCCTGATTTTATATCAGAGAGCCTTTTGTCTATTTTCAGCGTTTATTCTCTTGGAAATTCTACTTTTAACATATTTTCGAGCATAAACTCATCGGGGAAATGTGTATATACTTTTCCTACCAATCTCGTGGACGAGTCGCCCATCCATATATCTACGATATCGGGGCGCACATATTGTTGACATAAAGTTGCAAACGTATGTCTAAGGCTATAAGCCGTTTTACCTTTAAGCAGTTCTTTGAAAAGAATATGGAAACGTTCTTTTTTACATTGGAAGGTAATCGGCTTATTCCAATCAATCATTTGCCAAGCGTCTTTGGGGATGGGAATTTTCTTGTATTCGATTTTGCCGTTTTTGCGCTTACGATTTCTGGTAATTAAAAAATCACCTTCAATATGCGCTTCTTCATCTACTTCACAAGGGCGCAATCCAAAGTAATAGAGGATATATGCGCCTTGGCGTATATCATTGTATTTTTCTTCTTTAATATCCTTTAAAAAGGCCTTAATTTCCGTCTTGGATAAAGACTCGCGGTTTTGTCTTTCGGCGCGCTTAAATTGAATTAAAGCTACTGGATTTGATTGTATTACACCGCTTGCTACGGCGTATTTGAAAATCCCGTTAAAAAGCGTTCTTAATTCCTCGTATTTCCGAGGCTGTACGTCTTTAAGGATTTCATTTAAGTCAACGGCTTTAATCTCTTTAATGGGCTTATAACGGAGATCTTCGGGAAGATTATTAAAGTTCGTTTGGAAACGTTTAATTTCCTTCTCTCCTATGTTTCCGCGTTTAAGCGAAAGCCATTCGTCGAAATAAATATGAAGTACGTCTTTTCTGTTTTTATTTCGTTTGGAAGCTTTGATTTTGTACTTTTCAAGTTCGCCGGGTTGAGTTTTTCTTAAAAATTCGGCTTTTACCTTGTCAAGTGTTTTTGCGGTGCAGGAAAAGCTATATCCATGCGACCGGAAACGAATTTCGTATGTGGTTTGATAATAACCACTTTTACGAATACGGACGGTTGCGACAAGTCCGTTTGCAATAAAGACTTTTTTGAATTTGGGATCCATTTTTAAAATCTCCTTTTGAGTGAATTTCATAATTGATTTAACAGGCGTAAAATCGCCTTTTTTTTGCGTGGAAGATTTAACCTCCTTTTCGTATGTGGAAAGCAGGCTTTCGATGGCAATGTTTACTTTTTCAATGCCGTTGTCTTCTAACGCAAGTTTTGCAATATAAGTTGCGGTAAATCTAATCTCGTTAGCTGTCACTATTCTCCTTTGTGAAAATTTTGGTCGGTCGCCCCGTCGGACAACATAAATGCATTTATATTTCTGCCGAATTTTCTATTCGTCAGTGGGTTTCCCCGTCTGCGTAAATAAACATTACCATATTTTTTAACAAGAGTGTTATAAGATAAAATCCAGAAATATAAGACGCTTTCCAGTTTTATCCAAGTTTATAAGGCAACATAAAATTGAAGTCGATAGGACTGTCTCTAATGCGAGTTTTTATTTGCAATACCTCCTAAATTTTTCTTTATACACTTTGGCGAAGAAATGCGCCAAAGAAAAATCATAGGGAGGCTTGATTGCGGTTTTCTTATAATCCTGCTGTGTAAGCATATTAAATATCGGTAAAATAAAAATAGCCCAAAGAGAGTTTCTTGCATTGAACTCTGTCTTTGGGTATTTTAAGCGAGAATTTTGCAAAAATTCTTGCATTTAAGTTGTTCTATTTTGTCTTTCGCAAGACATTCTCTTGGGTGGAACAGCAGGCGTATTCCCTATGATATACTCCATTTTATACAGTTTTTAGAAAAATTTTAAAAATAGTTATTAGGCTGTCCGCAACTTTGCACAACCTACTCTTTACAAATATGGAAAAATATGGTATAATATAATAAATCTTATTTGGAGGGGAATACTTATGGAATTGGAAATTTTAGAAGAAAAGATTAAGGTTTGTTTGGAGCTTCTTGACGAAAAGGAATATCCTGAAATGTATGAATATTTAGCGGATATAGCAAATGGCACTTATTGGGCAGAAAGTGATTATGACGTTGCAAGCATAATTTATAATTGTGACAAAAAAGAAGTTTTACCTAAATGTATTGCTGATTTACTAATTGAAATCTATAATGATGGTATTGAAAAAGGCAATGATGATGCTATGTGTGATTATGGTTCATTGTATTACACTGGTAGAATTGGTGAGCAAAATTATGAGAAAGCAGCTTATTATTACGAGATGGCTGCGAAGTTAGGTAATAGACAAGCTCAAGAAAATCTTGGTTATGTATATTATTATGGACGAATAGGGGAAGTTGACTATAAAAAAGCGTATCATTATTTCATAAAGGGTGCTTTAGATGGGCATTTAATATCCTTGTATAAAATTGGTGATATGTATAAAAATGGATATTATGTGGAAAAGGACGAGAAAGAAGCTTTTTATGTATATAAGCATTGTTTGTCCGAACTGGGTGAAATTAATACCCCCATTTGTGGTGCCGATATTCATATTCGAATTGCTGATTGTTATTTTTATGCGATTGGAACGGAAAAGAATTTGGGTCTTGCTCTAACGCATTATCAAGAAGCTGAAAAACTTTATTGGACGCGTATGAGTGAAGGTGATTATTTAATAAAAAAGCAGTTTGAAAGATCTATTGAAATGCAGTCTAAGGTAAGAGCAGAAATGCAAAAGAAGTTGCCGTCCTTTGATTGGGTGAAATAATTATGAGAGTCGATAAATTTGTAAAGTTAAAACTTGTGAAAATATGGGAAATATTATCTCAAGAGACCGATGAAGAACATCCTATGACAACGCAAGCGATTCTAGATAAGCTTGCGGAGATGGGTATTGTTTGTGATAGACGTACTCTTTATGCGGATATTAAGGCTTTGAACGAGTGCGGCTATGAGATTTGCTGTAAGCGTGCAATCAGCAATGAATATTACGTTAAAGATAGAAGTTTTTCTATTGCGGAAATTCGTATTATGATGGACGCTGTGCAGGCGGCAGGGTTTATTACGAATGATAAAACAGAAGAATTTATCGACAAGCTTGCGAGTTTGGCTGGGAGCCGTCGCGGTGACGCATTAAAAGATAATATTGTTGCGTTCAATAATACGAAAACGGACAATGGAGATATTTATTATAATGTTGAAACCATAACCGCCGCGATTCAGCAAAACAAGAAAGTTAAGTTTACATATTTCGATTATGATATTTCGCATAAGCGCAAGTATAGGAAAGAGGGGAAATTCTACTATATGAACCCTTATGCGCTCGTTATGGATAATGATAATTATTATTTCCTTGGTTGCGATATGTACCACGATAATATGATAAGTTTTCGCGTTGATAGAATGGAACAGGTGCAGGTTTCTCGTCACGATAAAGAGGACTTAGAGCTATTGAGAAAGTTTGATTTGCAGAATTATAAAAAGCAAATTTTTGGTATGTATTCGGGGGATATTAAAGAAGTAACGATACGTGCGAATAACGAATTGATGGATACAATTTACGATTTATTTGGACCTAAGACAAGATTATCTAGATATGACGATAATCAGTTTGTATTTACTACGCAAGTTCAAATTAGTCCGCAGTTTTTCGGTTGGTGTTGTTCTTTTGGGGACAAATTAAAAATCACTGCGCCTAATTCTGTTGTAAATGAGTTGGAAGATTATATTGAAGACTTGGCAAAAGTATATATGAAAATATAAAAGGGGAATGCGTATTCATCCCGTGGTTTTATATTTAGCGAATAAGGATATGTCGATTGTAGAAAAAATTAAAATTGTGCATACCATGTCTGCGTTGACGTATGCCCATGACCGTTCAAAATCGGTTCTGGGATTTATGCTTTCGTGTTATGGGAGTTGTTAAAGAACCCTACCATGTCTGCGATAAAAGACGATTTGGATAAGGCGGAGCAGTTTTATCAAGGACAATTAGAACTTACGCATTACAACCGTTTGTTTGAAAAAACGTTTATCATCACACCGAGAAATGCAATAAAGAGTGGCGGTTATATTGTGCATACGTTAGAGGCGGCGGTATGGTGTTTACTTACAACTAAATCATATAAAGAAGCAGTGTTAAAAGCGATCAATCTTGGCGACGATACGGATACTGTGGCGGCGGTTACAGGTGGGTTAGCTGGAACTTTGTATGGTTATGACACTATTCCAAATAATTGGCGTAAGACACTTATAAAGGGTGATTATATTGAAAGTATGAGTAAAAACTTTATAAAGTCTTGATTTTCAAAGGGATGCAGGGATATTTACTTGACGAAAAATGTCATTTATTGTATAATATACAATAAGGCTATATTAGAGTCTTAACACGAAAAGGATTATATTATGTCAGAAAGAGTCGTTTGGGATAAGTATGAAACTGCTTTGCTTATCGATATGTTCTGGAGAATTGAAAATGAAGAGATAAGTAAAGCTGAAGGGGTTCAAATTCTTTCTCGGCAATTGAGGCAGATGGCGATAAACATTGGTAGAGATATTGATGATGTTTATCGTAATTGCAATGGTATGATTTTGCAAATGTCTGCTATAGAAAAATTATTTTTCCCCGACAGAAAATGTTTAAAAGAAGCGTCGAAGCTTTTTTTGGAAATGGTTGAAATATATAAAAACCAGCGTTCGGTATTCAATGTAATTTTGAGTAAAGCAAAAGAAATGGCACAAGAAGAAAAAGAAAACAATCGAAACAAATTCATTGAATGGTTGATTGAAAGGGAGATTAAAATTCCTCCTGTCGATTTAATTATTTCCGCATTTGATTCCGCCTCCGATTATATCCTTAAGCGTAATATAGCAAAAAAAAGCTTTTGGGAAATGCAATTAAGCACAGAATATAATTTCGTTCGTGCAAAACTATTGGGGATGAAGTTTTTTAGGATGATGCACCCCAATATAGCAAAAACATTGGATAAATCATGGAGATATTATTCTAGTTTTCTTGATGATAATAAAATTAAGACTGAAGAGTCATTGGTAACAAATGACGAGAGTAAAGAGGTTGTAATTATTGAAGACACATCTGCTGAGATTTCTTTTAAAGCATTAACGGATTCTCCTGTTGTTGAACAAGAAAGCGATAGTGATAATCTTCCTAAAGCCGAATTATTAGATAGATTTGGTGAATGGATGAGAAGGAAAGGTATAGCAGAAGCCACTGTTAAAAGCTATGTCTCCGCGATTAATGTAGCTGAAAATTTTTTAAAAGAGCGTGTTTTTCAAAATTTTTCTGTTATTTCTACCGATGTTAAAGTTTTAATTGATTCAATTGAATTTTTATTAGCAAATAAAGAATTCATTGAGTTTAATATGCGTCAGCATAATCGTTTCTCGGCGGCATTTAGAAAGCTTCGCGACTTTATAACTGAAACAGAAAGATTTGCATCTAAAAATAGTTCCGATGCGGAACTTGAAATCAAACATCCCGATTTGTACAATAAGTTGTACACTATGTCAAAGGTATATGTTGGAGATCCAAATGGAATTTCAGTTGAGCAAATTGCTATAATTTTTGGGTATCCGCAAGAACAAATTGAAGAAATTTTAGATAATGTTTCTTGGGCAAAAAAACAATCAGAAGGGGTTTATATTTTTGGGACTTTTGATGTTTACATTGAGATTACTGTAGATAAAAATCCTGTTCACAATGAAGAATTTAACGATTTTTCCAAAGAGTGCTTCGTTGCCGTTTTAATAAATCGTTTTCGTAGTGGTATGCTTTTCGATTCTATCGATTATGATAATTTTAGGGAAGTATATTTTGACTTGTATGACGAGAAACTTTCTTTTACAGATGAAGAATTAGAAGCTCGTCTAAAAACATGTGGTTTGGAATACAATAGTAGATTATTTCCCGCTGAAGGAATTATTGATGCCGCTACTTCTGAAAAGGTATTTGCCTATATAGATAATACTTTTTCCATGGGAAGCAAACTGCTTTATTACAAAGCTATTTATTCGGATTTATCTGATGTTTTGGCGTATTGTTATAGCTTGGTTGATGCGGATATGCTAAGAGCCTATTTAAAGTTTAAAGCGGAACCAGGCAAATACTATTTCTTCGAGCAATTTATCTCGAAAGAAAAAAAATGTTAAAGTTGATAATGCTGCTGAAATTGCGGATTTTATGTTAAAAGCAGGGAAGCCTTTGTCTTATGAAGAAGTGTATGACGGTCTTTCTCATATTTCTCAAGATATTATTCATGACGAAATTCGTTCTAATCCTAAATACATTATGAACGAAAAAGAGCATTATTTTCATATTGATATTTTTGAATTTTCATCAACGGATAGAGAAAAGTTTGTAGAGCTTTTTAATTCCGAAATTGAAGAAAATGGGTATGTAATTTGGTCAAGGATGTATTCTTATGTTGCTGAAAATATGCCAGCTTTCATAGAAAATAATACATATTTGTCTTTATTGGGAATTAGAAATGCATTATCTTACCATATGAATACCGAATTTTCATTTGATGGGAATGTAATCAGTTCGAATTCTAATAAGCTTGATATGTCGGAAGTTTTCCGTTTATATGCAAAACACAATGCTCCTTTTACAGCAGATGATATTTATAACTTTGCAAAGGAAGTGGGGACGACTATTTATTATTGGGCTATAGCGGATGTATCGGTTAGAGTAAGTAATGAACTTTTTGTTGCGAAGGAAGCTGTTCACTTTGATATTGATGCTGTAGATGGTGCCTTGGAAACTTATTTATCGCAAGGATATATTCTGATAAAAGAGGTTGATTCGTTCTTAGTTTTCCCATATGTAGGATTTGAATGGAATGAATATTTATTGGAAAGTTATTTATTGCACTACAGTAAGAAATTCTGTCTTGTAAATAATGGTATTTCTTTGAATAATGTAGCTGGTGCAATCGCAAGAAAGGATGGCGAATATACTCAGTTTATTGATATATGTAGCCATGCAATCGCGGAAAGCGATATCGAGTTAAAGAAAGCACCTGCATTGCAGTTCTTAGTGGAAGTCAACTTATTAACCAAGAAAAGTTATAAAGAAATAGATGTAGTTTTGAATAAGGCAAGACAGTTACGGAACAAGAGAGGTTAAAAAAATGTATTCATACGAATGGGATTCTTCTACGGGCGGATATGTGTTAACGCCAGCGCCGTTGACATTTTCAAAAGAGCCAAGACCAGTTTATTATAAAGAGCTTGATATTTTGGGGGTTGATAAATACTGGAATTATGATAAAAATGATGCTTATCCATATATGTGGGCAGAAGCAAACAATTATTATTATCGCGGTAGATTGGTGGCAAAGACGAAAGGTGGTTCGATATATACCGCGCCCGAACTTGTTTTATTGGAAGATCCCGAGCCTGAAGGATATCCGTTACGCTTTGTGGATATTCCTGCAATGGTTGAAAAGAACAGAGATATTCTTGAACAGTTAGTGCAAGATACAATAAAGAAGATTTATAATACATTTATAGAGTACAAGAAAAAGGTAGATGTTTTCTATGTTGCTTTTTCTGGCGGTAAAGATAGTATAGTTACTTTAGATTTAGTCCAACGCGCATTACCTCATAATGAATTTAAGGTTCTATTTGGTGATACAGGGATGGAGTTCCCTGATACCTATGATGTTGTAGAGAAGATTAAGGGATTTTGTGCTTTAGAGAATATTGAGTTTTTGGTGGCTCAATCGGAATTTACGCCAGAGTGTACTTGGAATAAAATTGGACCACCTGCTCAAAAAATGCGATGGTGCTGTAGTGTTCATAAAACCGCACCTCAAATAATGTTAATGCGGAAGATTACAAATAATCCTCATTTCCGTGGTATGGCAATGATGGGCGTTCGAGCAGATGAAAGTGTTACGCGTAGCCATTATGATGAATTAAGTTTAGGCACAAAGCATAAAGGTCAATATGATTATTATCCTATTCTAAATTGGAATTCTGCCGAATTGTTCTTGTACATTTATAAAGAGAATCTTATTATGAATGAAACATATAAGGCAGGAAACAGTCGGGCTGGATGTTTGGTTTGTCCTATGGAGGCGACGAAAAATACGTGGTTTAAAGAGCAATCGTATAAAGATGGGGCAGATAAGACAAAAACAACTACTTTCTTTAATGATATTATTTTAGATAAGACTATAGCGAAGAACCTACCTCAAAAAAATGTGCAAGAGTTTATGGAAATTGGTGTTTGGAAGTCAAGACATAACGGACAAAAGCTCTCAACTATCGATAATCGTTTTTATGATGACGTAAAAGGAGATTTATTGGAAATTACAGTAAGTAAACTTACGGTTAATTGGACTGTTTGGATGAAAACTGTAGGGGATATTGAAATCATAGATGATAATCATTTTATCTTACGTTATAAAGGTGCATCCTATAATGTTTCGATAGAAGATGATAATGGAAAAGCTAAATTTATTTTTAATATTGGTGCTAAGACTAAAGAAAATATATATTTAATGTCTTGTTTAAAAACCGTATTTAGAAAGTCATCGTATTGTATTGGATGTCATGTTTGCGAAGCAAATTGTCCACATGGCTTTATAAAAATGAAAAATGGACAAGTTGAGATAGATGATAGATGTTATAAATGTCAACTTTGTCATGATTTAAGCTCTGGATGCGTCGTTGCGCAGTCTTTAATGTTACCAAAGGAGAAGAATAAAATGGGAAGTATTGATAGATACAAAAATATGGGAATTAAATATTCTTGGGTGGAAAAGTATTTCGAAAACAAAGATTTATTTTGGGATTCCAATCATGGATTGGGAAGCATGATGGTAACTTCCTTAAAAGCTTTTTTGGGTGATGCCGGAGTAACGACAAAAAACAAATTTAATGATTTCGGGTTTATGTTGGACGACATTGGTATTGATACTGAACTTGCATGGGCACTCATGTTATGTAATCTTGCATATACTTCGCAGTTTAATTGGTGGATTAAGAATATTGAATTTAATAATTCTTATTCTGAAGATCAAATTAAATATATGTTAGAGGATATAGTCCCCTCTGAAAATTCACGTAAGAATATTATTTCTGGATTTAAAAACATTTTCTATTACAACGATATTCTTTCCAAAAATTTGGGGTTAGGTGACTGTGATTGTGAAATTAAAGGGAAGAATTTGTTTTTGAAAAATATTATTAGATTTTCTTGGCAAAATCCTGATGAACGTGTTATTCTTTATTCCTTGTATAAGTTTGCCGAGGTATGCGGTAATTACAAGCAGTTTACATTAACCCGATTGTTAGATCATTCGATAGAAAGTGATGGGGTTAGTCCTACGCAAATATTTGGATTAAATCGAGAAACGATGGAAAAGATTTTGAATGGTCTTACCTTTAACTACCCTGATTTAATCGAAGCAAGATTTACCCTTGGGCTTGATAATATTACTCTTAAGAGTGATAAGTCGGCTGAAGAAGTATTAAACGAATTGTTTTAAGGAGAGTATGAAATGAGTTATCGCGAATATTTTAATATCGATCCTGAATATTTCCCCCAAGTCGATAAGAAAATTATTGACCAGCAACCTGATTTATGGAAGAAGTTTTATCCACATCCCTCTTTTGTAAATATGCTTAAGGCGACGGTTGACGTTTTAAAACGCAAACAAAAATTGTCGCTTTGGGTTGACGGCGCATATGGTACTGGTAAATCACACGCTGTTCTCACGTTAAAGAAGCTTATTGAATCTACGGAAGAAGAAACGGTTGCGTATTTTGAAAAGTATAATCTTGACAATTTTCTTTGTAAAGATTTAACAGCTCAAAAGAAATCGGGGAAGATTCTTGTTTGTCACAGGTATGGTTCTTCGGATATTTCTAATGATACCGAACTGATTTTAGCTATTCAAGAAGGTGTCGAAAAGGCTCTTGAGGATAATGGTATTCAAAACCAAGCAAGCGTTTCGTTAAAAAATGCCTTGATTCGTTATTTTGAGAATGATGAAAATAAGCAAAGTTTTGACGTTTTTGCAATGGGTTCCTATAAAGATGTTTTAGGCGGAGATAAAGCGGTGGATATTCTTGAAAAGCTTCGTTCTTATCAAGAAGGCGCATTGCGGTCTTTGATTGCGAAATTGTTTAAAGTTCCTGTGGTAAAAGGTTCTTTTGCCATGAATACCGCTGAACTTTGTGATTGGATTCGTGAAATCATTGAAAAGAACGATTTATATCATTTAATTTTTATGTGGGATGAGTTCTCGGAATATTTCGAGAATAATATGCGGCATTTGACAGGTTTCCAACAAATCGCTGAACTTTCTGCAACGGCACCATTCTGCTTAATGATTGTTACGCATAAAGCAGAGGGGTATTTCTCCGATGGCGATCCTGATAAGAGAAAGATTCTCGATAGATTTGTTCCGCATCTTCATATTTCTTTGCCCGAAAACATTGCGTTTGAGTTGATGGCTCAAGCTATGAAGGTTACGGATGATGAAGAATTGGCTGCCAAGTGGGAGAAAAACAAGAAAAGTTTAGAAAATAGAACAGCGAATAGTCGTACTGCGGTCAAAAATAAGATTGGTCTTGCAGATAAAGACCTGTCTAACGTTTTGCCCATACATCCTTATGCCGCGCTTTTATTGCAACATATTTCTGTGTATTATACTTCGACGGCAAGAAGTATGTTTAACTTTATCAAAAACGATGAAGGAGATAATGTAAAAGCATTTCAGTGGTTTATTGACCATTATGATTTCCGTTCGCCATGTCCTTATGTAACGATTGATTTGCTTTGGAGCTTTTTCTATGAAAATGGGCAGGACAAGCTTGCATCGGGAATTAAAGAGGTTTTGAGTTGTTATACATCGCGTCTTGAACGTGAACTTATTGAAGAAGAAAGACGTGTTTTAAAAACGATTCTTTTACTTCAAGCAGTTTCTGAAAGAATGTCTGGTAATAAAGATATTTTCTTGCCGAATGAAAGAAACCTTTCGTATGCATTTGAAGGTACTGACCTTGAAATGAGCGCGAGAGGTATTGCAAGAAAACTTTTGAATGATCACGTTGTTACTAGGACGCCTTTGACGGGTGAAGTATTCTCTTATTGCTGTAAGAATATGGGGCCTAGCGTTGACACTGCGCCTTATATTAAAGATGCGAAAGCGAAATCCACTAAGGATATGTCGTTTATGAACGGCACAGAATTGAGAAATACGATTGAGCTTAGTGGTGCTTTAAGAGTTCGCTATATTTTGAACTATGCGACGTTGTCTGATTTTGATGCAGAGATTAAAAAAGCAAATAATCCCAGCGAAGAAAGCAATAAGCTTTATGCGATTGCAACACTTGCTAAAGACAGTGCTGAACAGGCAGCTTTGCAGAAAAAGATTAAGGGCTTCTATGAATCTAATCCTCAAAGTAATGTTGTTGTAATTGATACTTCAAATTGTATTCTCTCTGAAAGTGAATACAATGAGTTTGTTGAAAACTATGCGATGGCGTTAGCAATTGGTCAAAGTGATATTAATCAGCGTAAGACTTATGAAGGCTATGCTATAGAAGTGCTTAAAGCTTGGGCTAAGAAGATTAAAAATGGCGATTTCTATGTATATTCACGTTATTCTTTTGAAGGAGAGAGGGTTGCTAATTCTGCTGATTTAACAAGAAAATTGATGGAAATTAATAAATTCCATTACCCGAACTGTCTTGAGGGTGAATTTACAAGCGTTGTTAATACAATGTTTGACGGTAATTCTATGACGGCAGGTGCTTTGTGTGGTATTACCGAGGAAACTAAAGGCACTTTCCGTTCAGGAAATGAAGCAACTAAACTTGAAAATGCCTTAAAAGGCGCTTGGAAAGTTCCAGAATACTGGAAATCGTCTCATTCTTATATTGCTACATTGAAGAAGGCTGTTGATGAAATTATCAATGAAGAGTATAAGAAGAGTGATAGAATTTCTATTTCTAAAATTTATAATATTTTAAAGGTTGAACCGTATGGGTTTATGCCTTGCAATCTTACTGCATTTATTCTTGGTTTCATTTTGAAAGAATATGCTAATGGTGTTTATTCGTATAGTGATAATCTTACGACTGTTCCACTTGATGGTGATAGATTGGCAAGTATGATTGCTGAGGTTTTGAAACAAGAGGTAACGCCTAATATTCGTTATAAGGATAAATTTATAGTAACTCTTACGGAAGAAGAGCGTGCGTTTAATAAGGCTACTTCCACTATTTTTGACATTGAAGAAAAATATTGTGTTAGCATTACAGAAACTCGCTCGAGAATTCGTGAGCAAATGAAGGGATATATGTTCCCGATTTGGTTAATTCAATATACTATTGATGGTCTTGAATTTAAAACGAGCAAGGATATTGTTTGTTCGCTTATTGATAATTATTGTGGTATTGCCAATAACAAAAATTTGGCTGGGGAAAAGTCAGATACAGATATTGCGCTTATTATTGGTAAGATTTGTATTGAGAATCCTGATGTTGTTGATGATGTAAAAGGGATTTTATCGAGAGATAATTGTAAACAGGGTATGCTTCGTTATCTTGAAGTTTATAGAGATGGTATGTTGCCTGCAATCGCAAAACAGATTGGTGATGGTGGACAGTATATCAATCATTTGGCATACAAATTTAGCTCTGATGCGGCGAACTGGGTATGGAATAAGGATACTGTAAACGCTAAAATTGACGAATTAATTGTCGAGTACGAAATTATTGAAATAAGTAATAAAGTCTTGGCTAAGAATACGAGTTTTATTGATACTATTCGTGCTTGGAATAGTAAAATCGACCAGATTCGTCTTGCTTATTCTGTAATTAAGAATGAACTTGGCGAAGAAAAACCGTTCTTTGAAGCTCTTTATAATCTTAAGAAAAATGGTAATTTGTTGGATTCTCAAAAGAAATCTTTCTTAGAAGTGTTGAAGGCGAACGTAGATAGCTTCAAGTCATTTATGGGTTCTCAAGCAACTCTGTTTATGAAAGCGTGCATTTTTTATCTGGATGAACTTACTGCTGAAGATGTAAAAATCATATTAGAAGAGGATAAGTATGGCTTTAAATCTACATATACAGTTGAACCAAACGTTTATACTAGCAAAGTTCAATCTGCTGTACAGTCCTATAAGAGTACGCTTGGTTATATAAAGTTAAAGCAACACTGGCATGAATTGACGAATACAGATTCGCCTTATGATTGGTCGAATAAGTATAGTATGCCTATTATTGCAATGGTACCGAGCGATGAAGTTTCCACAGCTCGTAAGGTTTTTTCTATCATTAATATGAAGAGCAATGATGAAAAATCTATTGCGGAAGCTGAAGAATATATTACTAAGATGGCATATTTGCCTGAATTGAACGCAAAAACTTCTAGAGATAAGGCTTTTGCTGATGCGTTCCTCGGTCAATATGCGGTTTTATTTGATGACGTGGACAAGGTAAAAGATTATTTAAGGAAGCATGTTGCAGAACCTCCTTATTATTGGCTTGAAAGCAAGGAGGTTGCCGCAAAGATTAAGTCTATGGCTAAGGCTAAATATACTGACTCTGGTTATGGAAAAGCAAAGAAAATTATTGATGATATGCCAGCAGATCAAGTAAAGGCTTATTTGAAACAATTGATAGAAGACAATATTATTGTCGGTGTTGAAATAATGAAGGAAAATAAGTAAATTTATTGCGAGGACTAATGATGACTCTTGATGGTATTAAAAAGAAAGTATCAGATTATTTGCTCTCAAGCAAAAGATGGCCAATTGTTGTTGATTTTGCGTCACGCAGAGATATAGCTAATTTTGTTGAACATTTTAAGATAGGTGATAATCAAATGCTGTCTGCTGAAAAGTTTTGCAGTAAAGACGGTACTTTTAAACATGAAGAATTGATTAATACCATTGAGAATAATAAAGGGAATACTTTTATATTGGAAACCACTGCATTTTTGAAATTGCATGGGGAAGATTTTACTCAATCTATTTTGAAGTCTGTTCTTTCTAAAAATATTGATGGGCATTTGGTTTTCATAACTTATCAATGTAAGAATTACTTAAGATTTAAAGATAATCGATTCGGGGAACGTAATCAAATTTATTTGGTGGAAGGGGTTCTAGATACTACTGCCGATATATGTTTAATTTGCCCAGAATTAGTAGAAGCATTTCCTGATTGTTATAATGGTTTTCAACATCTTGGATACGCATATGAGCATAAAGAAACGTCTGTAATTTATATTGCTACTGATATTGAAACTTTAAAATTTACTCATTCATCTTTTAAGATTATGCAAATGAATAACAGTTATGACATTCTTTGCTGTAAAGATTCAAAAACAAAAACATTGCCGAAGAATTTTGGTTCCGAAGAGCAGTGGAATTATGCATTAAAATTAATGGGAGCTAATGATAATTGGGCTATAATAGCGGATGCTCAATTTGGTGGAGTAGACGCACTGACAGACTGTATTTTGCAATTCGATAGCTTTAGTGATGATAAAAAATGGTTGTATTTTATTGTTGTTTCACTTTTCGGCGTAAAAAAGAATTCTTATTTGCAGTTCGCAATAGAAAAATCCGCTAATTATTTGGAGTTAAGGAAAGAGTTATTCAGAACGCTTTTAGCAATAGATTATCAAGAGTCTGAGTTTATTCGTTTATATGATGAACGAAAGAAAATATTGCGGTCTATGACGGATATTATAAGCGAAGTTATTGATTATTGTAAGGTTGTTAATGTTAAAGGGCAAGCTGCTGTTTTTTATTTGACAGATATTACTCAGCCTGAAAAAGAACGTATAATTGAGTGGCTTGCTGTTTATGGGCAAAATTATAGTAACGCAGGGTTGGTGAAGATTTTAAAAAATGTTTATCCTGATTTGGCTAAATATTTGTCTGTATATAGATTTAGAGATGCGTTATTAAATAAGTATTTTGAGAATTATAAATATCAGAAAGTTATTAACAAGCTTTTGCCTAGTTTTCAAACTCTTGTTGACGAAGAAGCAAAAGATTTAAATTTTGTATCTATTTTACCGGCTAGAACATCAATAGTAGATAAGTTGGATTTAGAGTCCACTCACGCTTATTTCTTTGATGCTTTAGGGGTTGAATACCTTTCATTTATTCAGTCGAAGTGTGAAGAATATGGGCTTGCGGCAAATATTTCGGTCGCAAGATGTGAACTTCCGTCTTTAACTTGCTTTAATAAAGAATTCATAGAAACATTTAATAATAAAGGTTGTAAAGTATCTGATATTAAGGATTTAGACGAAATTAAACATCATGGTGAAGAAACCTTTAGTTATGAGAAAGTAAAGACTCCAGTTTACTTAATTCGCGAATTAGAAATTATTGATGAATTATTAAAGAAAATTAGAGCATCTCTTTATAGTCCTAATTCAAATTATAAAAAGATTATTATTATATCTGATCATGGCGCAAGTAGATTGGCTGTTTTAAATGAAACGGAAAATTTATGGAAAATGGAAACGAAGGGAGTTCATTCAGGAAGATGTTGCCCTCAAAATGAAATTAATGAACAGCCCAATTCTTCAATTTCTGCTGAAAATTATTGGGTTTTGTCTAATTATGATCGATTCCAAGGTGGACGTAAGGCTAATGTAGAGGTCCACGGTGGTGCTACTTTAGAAGAGGTTACAGTTCCAATAATTGAAATAGAAGTAAAATCGACAAATGCAGAAGCTTTCATATTGGAAAATTATAAAATTTGGGAGTTGGCCGCGAAAGAATATCCTGTTATTAGAATATATGCTAGTGTTAAAAGTCAAAATATTTCAGTACGTATTGGTGATACTTATTACGATTGCGATATGACAGATGAAGCATATGTTTATGAAGTAAAATTACCGGATTGTACTAAGAAAGGTTTATATTCTTTTGATATCCTAAATGGTAATGTAGTAATAGCTTATAATCAGTCTTTTGAAATTAAGAAGAAAGGTTTTGCGGTAAATAGTTTGTTTGATTAAGGAGATAATTATGGTAGAAAAATTAAGAGATTATTTTGAAGAAATGGTCGTTTATAAGGACTTAAAGAATAATAACTTCTTTTCATCGTTGGGGCTTCCTGCATTTTTAAGAGATTATTTATTGAAAACTTTTAGTGACGAATACGGTCATTTTGATATGGATGAGGTTTCTGCTTTTGTAAAAAAGTTTATTCCTAAAAAAGAAGATTGGATTAGTATAAAAAATAAAATTGTTTATGAAAATGAAAATGTTCAAATTCTTACCAAAATTTCCGTAGATATTAATATCAAAACGGGTGAGATTTCTTTTGCATTACCTGATTTTGGAGTCACTGAAAAAGAAACAATGATTGATTCTTCAATTTGGGAAATGTATAAAAATGATTTAATGCAAAATGGAGAAGTTTGGGGTATTATCAAGTTGGGTTATCGTCAACCTGATGATTCTGCAAGACCTAGAATACCCGGAAAAATTAAATTGACAGGTTTTAAGAATTTTTGTCCTTATACTGTTGATATAGAATATTTTAAAGATATGCGTGCTAATTTTACAACGGCGGAATGGATTGACGTTTTATTAGGTGCGATAGATTACAATGCAGATGGTTACGAAACTGAACTTCAAAAGGTTGCCATGCTTACAAGGTTGCTTCCTTTTGTTGAAAAAAGAGTAAATATAATTGAACTTGCGCCTAAGGGAACTGGTAAAAGTTATGTTTTTGGTCATGTCAGTAAATTTGGTATGCTTACCGATGGTGGAAAATTGACTAGATCAAAGATGTTCTATGATGCAGCACGTAGAAAACCTGGGTTTATTTGCGGGCCAGATTTTGTAGCAATTGACGAAGTAAAGCTTGTAAATTTCGGGGATGAAAATGAAATGCGATCGATTTTGCAAGGTTATTTGGAATATGGTAAATTTAATGCTAATGGTTATAATGGTGAATCTGAAGCGGGTGTCGTTTTTTTAGGTAATATTCAAGAAGGAAAAATGAATGAGTATGAATATATGCTTTCAGAATTACCTAATTTATTTCAGGAAACAGCGTTGCTTGATAGAATTCATGGATTTGTAAAAGGTTGGGATATTCCAAGAATGAATGACGGATTAAAGGTTACGGGTTGGGCATTGAATTCGGAATACTTCTGTTCTATAATGCATGAATTGAGGAATGATACATCATATCGTGCTATTGTTGAGAAAATAATTGTATCTCCAGAAGGGGCTGATACGCGCGACGCAGAAGCCATTAAGCGTGTTTCTACAGCATTTTTAAAACTTTTCTTCCCTCACGTCCGTTCGGAATTTGATGTGGATAAGCAGGAATTTAATGATTACTGTTTAATTCCGGCAATGCGAATGAGAAGAATTATTAAATTACAGCAAGGAATGATTGACACAGAATATAAAGGGAAGGATGTTCCTTTAATGATGGTGAAGATGTAAAATGTGTTATTGTATTTCGTGTTCTAGACAAAATCTTGATAAAGATACGGTTGGAATTAATAAGAAGCTATTAGGTAAAAGTATTAAAAACTTTTATTGTATGGATTGTTTGGCTGAATATTTAGGTTGTACAGTCGATGATTTACTTGAAAAAATAGAAGAATTCAAAGAAGAAGGATGTACTTTATTTAAGTGAGGCGCATATGAAGCAAGTGATTTATGCAGATAATGCTGCAACAACAAAATTGGATATTGAAGCATTTAAAGCAATGAAATCATATTTGCTTGATGATTATTCTAATCCTTCTCAACCATATTCTTTTTCTCGTACATCGAAAAGGGCGCTGAAAGAAGCACGTCAAACAATTGCAGATTGTATTAATGCTGAACCTGATGAAATATTTTTTACTTCGGGTGGCAGTGAAAGTGATAATTGGGCGATAAAAGGCATTGCATTTAATGGTGAGCAAGGTGCAATTATAACCTCGGAAATAGAACATCACGCTGTTTTAAGAGCTTGTGCCGAAGTTGAAAGTCAAGGCATTCCTGTTGCTTATGTTAAGCCTGATGAACAAGGTGTAATTTCTTCTCGAAAATTATTGGAATATATTACAGAAAGCACAAAATTAGTTTCTGTAATGTTTGTAAATAATGAAATTGGAACAATAGAGCCGATTAAAGAATTATGTGAGATTGCTCATAGCAAAGGTGCATTGTTTCATACTGATGCCGTGCAAGCGGTTGGACATATCCGCATTAATGTTAAAGAATTGGGTGTCGATATGCTTTCTGCGTCAGCGCATAAATTTAATGGTCCGAAAGGTGTTGGCTTCTTGTATATAAAAAAGGGAACTAACATTAAACCATATATAAATGGCGGGGCTCAAGAATTTGGATTTAGGGCTGGAACGGAAAACGTTGCGTCCATTGTAGGCATGGCAACGGCATTAAAAAATAATTGCGATTCTATTGACTTAAACAATACTCATATAGAGGCGTTAGAAAAAGTGTTATTGAACGGTTTGGAAATAGCTTTTAAGAGAAACGGTTCAGAATATCATGCGAAGGGAATTATCAATTTATCTTTTAATAATCAAAATGGAGAAGCTATTCTGCATAGGCTTGATTTGATGGGGATTATGGTTTCTACTGGTTCTGCTTGTGATAGTGTTCACACACAAGTATCGCATGTGTTGGCGGCAATTGGGCTGAAAGATTCTTTGGCAAAGGGAACCATACGTATTTCTCTAGGGAAGAATAATACAAAGGAAGATGTAGAGTCCATAGCAAAAGCATTAAATAAAATTCTTAGTGCGTGATGGAAGTCTTATTTGTATCGGTAAGGGTAACGAAGATTGGAATTTTTCTGCGCCTCACGGAGCTGGAAGATTGATGTCTCGTTCTGCGGCATTTGAGTGTCTTACGATGGAAGAGTATCAAAAGGAAATGCAAGGTATTTATTCGACTTGCATCAACGCTGCGACTTTGGATGAGTCGCCTATGGCATATAAGTCTATGGACGAAATTATAGAGCATATTCAGCCTACTGCGGAGATTGTTACAAGAATTAAGCCTGTTTATAATTTCAAGGCTTCGGAATAAGTCATAATTAAAGCATCTTTTTGCTTGACGTAAGATGATAAAAATGATATAATAAAACTACCATAAAGAGTGCGTGAGGGACAGCCCCTTTGACCGCACAGCAACCTACTGAAAAGCAAGGTGCTAAAGGCTGAATGATGGGCAGTTATTTATGTAAGTTAACCCATCATTACGATGGGTTTTCTTTTTGCCTCTTTGTGGAAAGAAATTCACGGAGGCATTTATTATGCAAAATTACAAAGAGGTTTGTGGTAAAGACGAATGTGTATGGTTTGAAATCCAAGGCAATGAAGGCAAAAAGTTCTTAAAATGGGCAAAAGAATTGGGATGTGTATGGTTGAGTGGTGAAGAAATTAAGCCGCGAAAGGGTGTGTCGTTTTTTCATTTTTCTATTCATAATGATGGAAAATTAGCATGCGTTTCAATGATGGTTTGGACGGCAAAGCATGAGAAGTTTGAGAATATAAAACGTTATATGTTTTGTGAGTATATTCAAGGCAATCTTGTTTCACCGAAAGAGTATTGGCAAACGCATAAAGTAAAGCATCCGAAGTTAAAATAAAAACTGCCAAAAAATGGCAGAATATGAAGTTGGAAATACGTTATAATATAAGATAAAAACGTAGGGGGGAGGATAAACTCGTAAAGCTAAATCGTCTGATTTTGTCGAAAAATATCATTTATTATTAGTTCAAAGAATATTTTTAGATGATTTTCAAATAAACTTAAACAAAATGCTTGTTTATTCTTAATTTATCGTGTATAATATAGTCAAGGAGATAAACGCTATGAAATTACTTTACGTAAAAGCCTCAGGCTTCAAAAATCTAAAAGACGATTGCATACTCGACTTTACCGCTAAATCTAAAAAGACAACCGAAGATAAAGAATACGAACTTCAAGAGATTGCAGATGGGTTGTTCGTTTACAATACCGTCGCGTTTATTGGTAAAAACGCTTCGGGCAAAACTACGTTCCTTGACTTGCTTGATTGCTCCTACTCTATTCTCGGGGACTTCTCGCTCGAAGATAAGAACTATACGTATGAAGGTATTCATCTTACGTTGTTCTTCTACCACGACGGAAAAATCTATAAGTATTGCACGGATATTTCCTCTGCTCAAACGTTGAACAATAAGGCAACCTTTCTTAATCAGAAATTGTTTGAAAAGACTTACTACAAATCAAAAGCTAAATCAATCTTTGCTGATGATGACTTTGTTCCTGTTCCGAACATTGGTATTCTTCCCGAAGATACGTCTATCGTGTTCTTTGTCTTAAAGAAGAAAGAAACAAGAGCTGTATATTTCAATTCTGATGGCGAAGGTGTTGACACCTATCGTTTGATGTTTAATGCTTTGAAGAGATACAAGTTATCCGATTCTATCCTTTCTAAAACTCTTCATTTGTTTGACAATAGTATTCTCGGTTTGTCTATGCTCGATGAACATAACTACGAGCTTACTCTTTCTAACGAGAAGAAGATTATTTCGGATAAAGAACTCTTGCATTTCTTGTCAAGCGGTACAACCAAAGGTCTTTTGCTCTACGTTACCGTTGTTGCTTCTTTGAAATACGGTTTTGACCTTATCATTGACGAACTTGAAAACCATTTCCATAAAACGCTTGTAGAGAATATCATTAACTTGTATAAAGATAAATCTATTAACAAGTACAACTCTACGCTTTACTTTTCTACCCACTACTGCGAAATTCTTGACTTGTTTAATCGTCAAGATAACATTTGGGTATGCCGTGCGGAGAAAAAGATTATTGCGGAAAATATGTACGAAAACTTTGATATTCGTACTGAACTTTCCAAGAGTCGTCAGTTCTATAACGATGCTTTTAAGACAGCCGTGAATTACGACGACCTTATGAACATTAAAAAGGAGTTTTTGAAATGAAAATCCTTATAATGTGCGAAGGTCCGAACGAACTGAAAATTATCAATCTTCTTCTTGACAACAACAAGTTAAAGTTCAATCGTGATGACCTGCTCGATATGCGTCCTTTCCACGCAAGACAACTGACTTCTCCGCAGTTAAAACCTGCGCTTGATGCTTATCACGGAGACATTACAATCTACCGTGTTGGCGATAAAATGTCAGATGCTTTGAAAATCCCGAAAGAACGTCTCCCTGCCATTAAAGGTCAGTACAAGTTCTGCACAAAGCCCGAACTTGAAATGTTACTCATTATCGCAGAAAACCAGGTCTCTCAGTTTGAAAAGGTCAAATCCAAGCAAAAGCCAAAAGACTTTTGCAAGCAGAACGTTGTCTTGAACCGTAAAAAATACGACAATTCAACCGCCTTTTACGACGATTATTTCAAAGACAACATCGAAACTTTGGTCTTTGCCATCGTCGAATACCATCGAACGCATGGTAAACATAAATCAGATGAGGGTTATTTGTTTGATTTGTTGAAATGAATGCCTCAATTTATTAGGGATATAGAGCTGTATAATATAAGGAATTACTTTTTGGATAAGAGTAATTCCTTTTTTCGTTGTGACGAAATAAAATTTTTTTTAAAAACTTTTAGACTGTCCGTATCTTTGTACTATGAGCAGTTGACAACCCTTTTATTTTTGAGTATAATATAAATACAATATGAACAAATGTTCGTATTAAAAAATTTCAACAGGCAAAAAAATAAAGAAAAGGCAGGTGATTTTTATGTTGGGCATTAAGATGTGTCCTCTTTGTAGGCAGCAACTGGAGTTAGACCAATCGGTTTTGGAGGGCGAGTTTGTTTGTCCTCGATGTGAAACACGTGTTTGTTATAAGAAGCATGATACGAAAAAATATCAGCATTTAACAATGCATGTACATACTCCCGAAGATTTTGACGTTATGCAAAGGAGATATGGCGTTTGAGAAACTTGGTAAAGCCCCGTGAATCAAGTATAGTGTACGACTATAAAGTGAGGAAGGAGGGTGTATATGCAAGGTGAATTGATTGTTGTAGAATGCGATCGTTGCAAAACCAAGCTTATTGGCTGGTTGGGCGAAGATAAGAAAGTGAAAGTAAATTGTAATTGTTGCGGAACCACAAACGTGCTTTGGGCAACGGCGCCGAGAACGTATTTTAAGAAAATAGTTCTGCCGAAAGGTCAAAGGCTGTATTAAAACTGAATAACAACTGAATATCGTCGGTACGTTGTGCCACTTGGTCGGTCTGAAATAGCGGCTATATAAAACCAATACAGGGCAACGTACTTAGGCGGTTGGCACTCACCCGGAAATAGTATGCGGGGAGGTCACCGATAAATTGGATTCTCTTAAAGGGAGTCTGTTTATCGGTGGCCTTTTTTTATTATCGAAATCAAATAAAAAATAAATAAAATCTCGTCCTGATTTGCAATAAAGGACAAGCGGATATGACGTATGTGTGTTTATTATGGACACGCGCACGTGTGTACCCTATCTTTATTGCACCCATTTTTAGGACGCTTAGAGGCAGGGTAACGCATAGGTTCATCCCTGCCTATTATATTGCTTGCCCCTTTATTGTTCTTCTTCGACGAGGAAGGAGAACAAAATGAAAAAATTTTATGTATTGGATCAAAGTGGCAATTTGCTTTCGCAAGATGGCAAAAAAATGTATCGTGAATTAACTGGGAAGGAATTATTCCAGTATTTGCAATGCGCTGAAGGAAAGACGAAAGTGTTTCACCGCATGGAGGATAATGACGGTAATGAAATTGGTGTAGAACTTCCCGAAGAATATCAACAGGAGTATTTATCTGAAGAGTGGCATCGTCAATACTTGTGGCAATTAAAAGAAGAATTGGGTATTACGATTTTATCCATGGAAGGTATTTTAGAGGATAGCGATGCCTCTGGGGAGGAATTATTGGCGGATTCTTCACAGGATTTAGAACTGTATGTAATGGCTGAAGAAGAAAAGGATATGCTAAGAAAGGCATTAAATCTTTTGAATGACAAAGAACGAACGGTGATTACCTCGCTTTATTTGTCCGATAAGAGGAAAAGTGGAACGGGGCTTGCAAAAGAATGGGGGGTATCCTCTCAATATATAAATGGCCTTAAGAGACAGGCACTTCGAAAATTAAAAAGAATTCTAACAATTTGGCTGACAAGATAAGTAAAAATAGGGCAGAAAAAAATTTTTTTAAAGAATTTTCAAAAAATTAGTTTCATTTTTCAAAAAAATTCCGCACTCCATAGTGAAGGGGTTTTGAAGAACTCGACGAAAGTATCTGGAGGTATGAGATGACAGACGAAAAAATTATCAGGGATGACTTAACGGAGATTAAGTATTATTTCTCAAGAAAGTATATTCTCGATTCTTATATGAAGGATTATTTCGAAACGCGGGTTGTGGATATCGCTGAATTATATAACAATGTAATGAAGCAGGCTCCTACGCGATTGTTCCATCTCTATGTATGCTTGTATCTTAGAGGGAATACGCAAGAATGCGTGGCGGACGAAATCGGGATAACGCATACAACGTTGCATGCGTTGAACAAAGAACTGATTGAGTGGCTGTGCAAAAATCTGAAAAAGGAGGATGCTGTATGTTAAGTTTCATTGACGAGCTTGAGATTGCGAACAATGCTTATCGCACGCAAGAATATATCGTCACGCAGGAAATTTCCGTTAGAAACAACGAGTTTGACGGACCTATGGTAGTAAGCGTGGATGTGTTCTATAAGCGTACGAAAGAACGTGACGTAATGTATGAGAAAGTTTTTGAAAATCGCACTCATATGGATGGTAAGCGTATTCACGGCAGTATGTATTCCAGGCGTTATATCGATTAACGCTGGAAGAAGGCAAAATTAGATAATTAACGCGGTTACGATACATGTGGACGAATGTTTCGTGTCGCAAGCGGTAAAGGTGGCCACCTACACAAACTCGCACGGGACGTATGTTCCAAGGAAAGTAAGGCGTTTAATTATAAAAATTCAATTTAATAGTTGAAATACCGATGGCTAAAACCCATCAAGAAAGTAAGCGAAAATGCCCATAGGAGAATAGGGCGAAAAAAATAAATGTATAGGAGAAAAGATATGTCTGAAAACAAATATAATAGACGTCGTTGGAGTGTTCCTTCTAAGCGTGCAAAAGGCTATGCAGAGGACAGAAGGGAAAAGGTACATACCTATGGTCCGAAGAAAGGTCAGGAATTGACCGATTACGAAGCAGGTATGCGTTCTGGCTACTTGCAGTGTCAAACCGATCACGCTGGGTTGTACAAGTATAAGAAGGCAATCGCAGAAGGTCACGACAAGAAAACCGCGGCTGAAATGTCTTATCAGAAGGGCGGTTCTGTAGCTAAGAAAGGCAAGAAATAATAAAGTAAAGGAGTGTAAACATGGAAAAGATTAAGGTTAAAGTGGAAAGAGAAACGTATGAAAAGGAAGGCAAGGAGTATTTTTCTTACTTCGTACAGGGTGTTGTTCGCGGCGTGCATATGAAAGCACAAGTAGTACCTCCCGACGTAGGCGGTTATACCGTTTTGGACGTCGTGTTTGCAGGCGCTATGGAGGCAGAACTCGTCGTGAAGCCCTTTGAAATGAAAGCAGAAAACGGTGAAGTGATTAAAGGTAAGACGTACACGGTTCGTTCCTTTGACGAAGATGGTACGGTTTACGAATGTAAAATCAAGCCTTTCCGTGATTCTGGTAAGAACATGCTCGATATGCTTACGAGATAAAGCATAGGGGCAGGTATGCGTTGAGTGTAATAATCGGTAAGGATTGAACACTCAGGTAGGGGGTGTGATGGAAATATTACACCCCTTTTAAAATAAAGAAATTTTGGAGGATAAATTATGGCAACAGCAACTAAACAAAAGAAGACTTTTAAGGAGTCTATGAAAGAAACTGGCGGTAAGGTAAAAGCTTACGGTCAGAAGAAGTATGAACAGGCGAAAACGTCTGCAAAAAAATACGGCTCGGATATTCGTACCGCTTACGATATTGGGTATTCGAGAGGTTGGAATGACGCATACGACGTTCCTAAGAGATTTGGTGCTAAAACGGCAGCTGCTTATGGGTACAAGAAAGGGCTTGCGAATCGTCGTAAGTCGGATAAGTACATCAAACAGTACGACAGACGTAAATAAGAGGTGTTAAATGAAGAAAATTTTAACCATTGTATTATGCGTATTGCTTAGCATTGGCGTAATCGGTGGTTCGTTTGTCCTTGCGAAACGATTGGACGGCAAATTTGCGGTAGAGGAACCGAATAACGATTCCTCTATCGAAACGCCCGATAATGCAAGTGATGACGAATCCCCCGAAACGGTCAAAGTCTGGCAACTTTGTACGGACGCGTCTGAATTAAGCGTAGGCGATCAAATTGTAATTGTAGTACAGTCGGAAGAGTATGCGCTGGGAACAACGCAAAACACAAGCAATCGTTCCGCTACGGCAATTACCAAAGACGGTCATACGGTTACAATCAACGACGACGTACAAATTATCACGCTGGAAAGCGGCGTTGTAGAAAATACTTTTGCCTTTAACGTAGGTACAGGATATTTGTACGCGCCGAGTTCGGCAAGCAACCAATTAAAAACACACGCTTTGATAGATGAAAACTCGTCTTGGAGTATTACCATCGACGCAAGCTGTGTAGCAAACATTATAGCGCAGGGTGAGAGTACGCGAAACGTACTGATGTACAATTTGGCGAGCAATCTCTTCTCGTGCTATGCATCAGCGCAAGAACCGCTTATGATTTATAAGTTGGTAGAGCGCGAAATCTAAAGGAAAAGGAGAAAAATAAATGAAGAAAATCATGTATTTTTTGCTGTGCATTATTTTATGTATCGGCATTGGCGGTAGTGCGTTTATACTCTATAAAAACTTTGGTGGAGAGAAAACTCCTACCACACAAGGTGGCGACGTAACCCTTGACGACGGTAAAGACGGCGTAACGGATTTTGAAGAACCGCCTGCTGACTCTTCTGGCGATTCGACGGATACAGGTACGGAATTAACCCCTCCTGCCGATGAAGTATCGTTGATTGCGGACGGGATAGAAATGCTTGCAGGCGCGCAGGTCTATATGGGTGATGATGATACGCTTGATCCTGCTATCCGCTTTACTTGTCTTATCGATAACGATTTGAAAGCAGAGGTTGAAGCAGATGAAAACAAGTCTTTGGCAATCTTAGTTGCCCCTCTTGATTATTTCGATGAGGTAAACTCTGACGCAAGTACGTATATCGACTGGATAAATGCGTTTGCGGACGCTGGCAAGACAACCATTTTAAGCGTATTCGATGACTACGGCACGTATAACGACTACACTTCGTATATGCGTTTCACGCTCTCGAACGTGTTGTATAACAATATCAACCGTAAGTTTGTGGCAATGGGCGTACTTATCAACAATTCGGGTGATACCCCTGTATATCAATACAGCGCAATGCCCGAAGGACAAACCTATCGAACCAATGCCCGTTCGGTAGCATACGTATCGGGTGCGGCGTTAAACGCTTATGCAATCGGTGAAGCTACTTTTACGGAAGAGAGAGCAGCGAAGCTTAGAACGTATATCGATATGGCAGTTGATCAAGCAAACGGCTTATCCGCATACGTAGCCAACGGCGATATGCCCGAAGTAACGATTGCAAGCGGTACGAGTGTAACGATGGGCTTAAACGGCACGCATACGATTACGGGTGGTTTTGAACCTACGGGCTTGGACGTTCCTGTTCGTTTTGTATCGTCCAATGAAGGTGTTGCAACGGTAAGCGAAGCAGGTGTAATTTATGCGCGCGGATACGGCTCGGCAACAATAACGTTGTATATTGCAGGTGAAGCGTACACCATTTCTGTAACCTGTTCGAGTAACGTTCAGTACGTATAATCGGAGGTGAAAAATGAAGAAGGTTTTATACTTGATTTTATCCCTTTTGCTGTGTGTAGGTGCAGTTGGCGGTACGGTTGCGCTTACCAAGCATTTGACGGAAAATAAACAAAATGAAGCACCCATGGACGAGTCTACGTTGGGAGACGACAACGAAAGCACGGATAATATTTCAGGCAACGACGAAGAAGAAACGCCAAATGATAGCAATGTAACTGACGACGTGACGGACGAAGAAACGTCTAATGCGTTAGTCGCTCCTGCCAATGAAGCGTCTTTGATTTGTGAGGACTTGGAAATGGTAACGGGCGCGCAGTTGTATATGGGCGAAGACGCAGATAGACCTGCATTGCGTTTTACCTGTAATATCACGGAAGAATTGAAAACGGAAGTAGAATCGGATTCCACGAAGAAGATTGCTATGCTTTTAATTCCGTTAAAATTCTTCGACCGCGTGAATACGGAGAATTATACGTATATCGATTGGGTAAACGCTTTTGACGAAGCAGGTATCGATTCCTACTACTTGTCGGAGTTTGACATTTCGCAGTTTGTGGAAAGTGGCAGCGGATATTATATCCGTTATCGGTTAGAAGATATTCCCTACGCCGCCGTAAATATGGAAGTTGCGTGTATGGGCGTATTGATTGACAACTCCACAGGCGCACCTACCTATCGCTATTCTACGTTCGCAGGCGGTAATACATATCGTACCAATGCAAGGTCGGTAGCATACGTGGCATCTGCTACGTTGAACGCTTACGAATTAGGGCTTGAAGAATTGGACGAAACGCAGCTTGCGTTGATGCAAGGCTACGTAAACGAATCGGTTGACGTCGCAAACGGTTTAACAGAAGCAACGGACGATGGCAGCACATATTTGATTTCGGTGAATGCGACGACGAAAACGATGTCGGTAGGCGAAACGTTCCAAGTAGAAGCCGAGTATAGCCCTTCCGACGTTCGTCTTCCGATTTGGTATCGTTCCAATGACACAAGCGTGGTAACGATAGACGATAACGGACTTATAACGGCGGTTGGAACGGGTACGGCGGTAATCGGTGTGTACGTAGCAGGTGAAGTGGTTGCAATAACGGTAACGGTAGCATAAAACGGAGGTGGATTATGACGAGAATAGGCAAAAAGATATTTTATGCGTTCCTCTCGTTCGTACTTTCGGTTATGGTTGTGATGGCAGGGATCTTCCCTGCCGTCCTTACCGCTTCTGCCGAAGAAACTTCCAAATCGGTGTATGAACAAACGAACGTACTGGACGATTTGAAAAAATCTACGATTGGCGACCAAGCGTTTGATCTTACGACGTATAATTTCGACGAAAGTAAGGATACGAAAGTTCTATCGTTTGTGGAGTATTGTTACAGCTTCTATGCGGAAAAGCAGGATAACTTCGGTTTATACGTTTACGTGTACAATCCAAAAGGCTTGAAATTCAATCTATATAGTCCTTTGAATAAAATTCAAATGGCGTTGGGTAGTGCTACGAATACGAATTATACGAAGTATAACCTAAAGTATTTGAATTGCTCTACGGAAACGAATTACGAAGGATTGTTCTATAAATTCCGTATAGATATAACGGACGCGCAAAAGCAAACGATTTTATCCACCGTGAACAGTTCCGAGCGTGTATATCGTGTAAGCGGTATCGAGCTTGTAACGTCGGGCGCAATAAACGCAACGGAATACGGTATTGCAACCGTCTATAAATATAGCGGTTATGCGGCAGGTTACGGCAGTAATGAAAGCGCGGCAAGCACCCTTGTATGCAATACCGAAGAAACGGACGTATTATCTTTAAAGGTACACCCTACGGTATATCGTCCAGAGGGTACGAACGGGGATAACGAATATACGCAGGACAGTTTACATAGCGTATACTTTGCCGTTCCTAACGACTATATCAAGAAGTATGGTGAAATGACGGCTGTTCACGCACAATGGTTGAATGCGGTGTTGGCTCCTGCACTCGTAACGGGTAATGGGAACGTGTATAACGCTGTCAAGGAATATCTTGGCGAATATATGTACGGCGGTGATTATTGGTATTGGTCGGATAAAGACAAAAATAACGATATGCCGTATGAGATTATAGCCAGTGAACGAATGGGTAGCGTAGAAAATACGGAACTTTCTTTGCCTCGATGGGCGTATAATACCAACGAGATTTATCAGCGTGTAGGCAATCCCACGCGGTATATCAATTATCTGTATATGCTGTTCTTCACGGGCGGTGGTACGGATAGCGCAGACGATTATACGGTATCTTCCGAAATGATTTTGGACGTCTTGGAAGAAAGCGCGACGAAATACGGCGGCGTACTTATCAACGGTAAATATAGCAGTAAAATGTTCGATAGCTATGATACGGAGTTCACGGAAGTAAATATCCGTGCGGACGAGGAATATCAGTTGACGAACGCGGTTATAGACAAGAGTTGGTGGGATAGACTTTGGGGATATTCTGGCGACGTTACCACAACGACGTTTGATAATATCCAAGCGATTTATCCTGTCAAGGATTCGGATATGACGGGTACTGCGGAAGAAATTTGTAATCGGTTGTATATCTCGGAGGCGGACTACGAGAATTTCAAGGATTTTTATAACAAGAATAAAAATCTTTGTACGACGTATTTGTTCCGTTACCAGACGAGCGATTATATAGCGATGGAAGCTGCAACATGGGAAACGGACAACGGCAGTTTTTGGGAAGGCGATGGTATTATAAGAACGTACACGCCCGACCGAATCGATAGCAACAATTATTTCTTTCAACAGACGGTCAATTTGGACTTCGATATCATAGACGTAACGTTCTCGAATGGGGAAAAAGATACGGTAATACCCGTAGTTTCAAACCCTATTGACGTTGTTCCCGACGCTACGCCGCCGGTATTGACGATATCGGATGAAGAAATCGATTGGCTACAAATACTGAAAATTGTAGTCGCAGTGATACTATTGCTTGCGCTTTGTATCTTCCTGTGGCCGCTTGTGAAGCCGTTGTTTGTGCTGATAGGTAAAGGAATTGCTTGGCTTATCACTGCGCCGTTTAAGGCAATAGGACAAGCTGTAAAAAAACGAAAGAAGGAGGACGAGAACAATAATGGCGAAAACGGGTAAACGAATACTCGCAATCGTTCTATTGATTCTGACGGTTTTGCTGGTCGGTTGTCTGATTTTTACGGGCAACCGATTGGCGAATCATCCAGATGATTTGGATTGTTATAAAAGAGTTACTTTTATAGGAAAAGATAATACCATGGTTGCGTTCACGGATGATGGCGCGTGGTATGGTACAGGCGAAAACGAAGTGATTTTATTGGAAATTACCGACTATTCGGAGGGTGTGATTACAATGCGGAAAAACGACACTTCGTATAGGTTTGTGGCGATTGACGAAAAGACAATCTATGACGAGAACACCAAACAACTCTTAACAAGGAGGACGACGGACGATGACTTTACGTAAGATACATATTTGGCTTTCCATAACGATAACGGCGATATTTTTATGTATCGGCGCGTTTTGGTGTACACGCTCTTACGTGCGATTATGGGAAACGATAACGGAACTGGGTTCGTCGATAAAGTTCTACTTTTGTGAAATTTTTGAGATAGAAAACACTACTAAAGTAGAGGTCATTGAGCCTTCGGATATTCTTATCAACGGGGTAATGCCTATTCCGTCCACGGCGAGTACGTTTTGGCTGAAATTTAGGGTGTATTTTACGCTTTTGGTAAACGGGGTTAATCTCGGCTCCTATTTTACGGGTATTGGCTTAAAAATCGGCGATTTTACGCGTATTTTGGTGCTTTTATTGCCTATCGTCATATTGGCGGTTATACTTGTGCGTAAAATCTATAATACGCCGAACACCAATCACAATAGAGATACTCGTCCACTACGGCTATTCAAGAAAATAAGCGGCGTTACATATCAACCGATAAAACGGTTTGTTTTGGGCTATCGCTGTTTCTTGGATAATAACCCGAAATGGAAAACGGCTTGGCTTTGGATATGGCTGGGGAACGTTAATTTTCTGTCTATTATCGTGGCGTTTATATCCTATTATTTCTACTTCTCGGTGTCCTTTAATTTAGCGTCGATTTATCCGCAAATCGTCGACCTGCTCAAAGATTTGTTGTTGGTGATTAGGCATTTCCCGTGGTTTGTAACGGGTACGATTGTATGGATAATCTTTTGTAAAATCAGGGAAAGTCGAGCATTGAACGTATTGGAAAGAAACGAGGCTCGTAATTGCGGTTTTATAAACGCTCTACCTATCGTTACGATGACGTGCGGTTCAATGGGTAAAAAGAAAACCACGATGACGACAGATATGGCGCTGTCGCAAACGGTTATGTTTCGGCAAGAGGCGTTTCATAGATTGCAAAAGCAGGATATGAAGTTTCCATTCTTTCCGTGGATATGTTTTGAGAACGAAATCAAGAAATGTATGGAGCATGGACGTATCTATAATCTTGCTTCAATTCGTACATGGGTGGCTCAAAAGCGGGATAGATACTATAAACATCTCAATGCAGGGTGGCAGCTATACGGCTATGATATAGAAAGATACGGTATGTGGTATGACAGCGGTTTAACGAATGAAAATATCTTTGACGTGCTGGAAACGTATGCGAAACTGTATTTTATCTACGTAATCGAAAGCAGTCTTTTGGTGGCGAATTATTCTATCCGCGCGGAAGATATTCTTTATGATAGCGGCAACTTCCCTATGCGTTCTTATAGTTTCTTTAGACCGTCAGAAGAATACACAAGGTTTGCGCATATTCTCGATTTTGATGTACTCCGCCTTGGTAAAAAGGTAATAGAAAACAACCCGAAGGCAGGCAGTTTTGAGTTCGGCGTTGTCGTTATTACGGAAGTCGGGAAGGAGCGTGCGAACAATCTTGAGTTAAAGGAATTAAAGAAAGGCGCAGAAGAAACCAACCAGAAAAACGACCTGTTTAATGCTTGGTTAAAGATGTGCCGACACTCTGCAACGGTTGACAATTTCCCCTTTATAAAGGTATTCACGGACGAACAACGCCCTGAATCTTGGGGGGCAGATGCGCGTGACCTTGCGGATATCGTTACCATCGTAAAAAGCGGTCAACAAAAGCTCGCTTTGCCGTTCTTTACGATAGAAGAAATGTTGTATGAAAAGACGTTTAATTGGTTTTTGTCGGTGTACTATAATTTCCGACATATACGAGGTGATAACACGCTACTCGTGCATTGTTTAAAAGCGGTTATTTCGAAGATATTTTGGCATTGCGAGAAGATTTACAATCGGTTTGGTTTTAGCGTTTTAAGCGTGGATAAAGAGCGCGGAACGCAAGATGAAAAGCCCGAACGCAAGCTGTATTATTTGGCGAATTATAAGATTTATCGGGAACGTTTCTCTACGGACTGTTTCTCCGATTATTTCAATGATTTGGCTGAAAAATCGGGCGTTGGGTTATTGGATTATATTCAATATGCAAGCGTAAAAGCCAGTGTGGATGAGCTGAAATCTCAGAACAGCTACTTTATCCGAGACTTATACGGAAATTAAAATAAATTTTGGAGGATTAAAAAATGGAAAATATGAATGATATTGAATTGGAAGAAAAAATTGAGGATTGGTATATGGAAATGAAGGTCTATAATAATGGCGATCATTATATAGGGATTCCACATACAAAGCGAAAAATGAAAAAGCGTTATAAGGTCGAGGAGGAAGAATACGTGGTTCATGAAGTGGACGGTAAGAAGAGCGTATCGAAAAAGCCGCGACTTGAAATTCTTGACGATGACGAAGAGGAATTATATGCATGTCCTTTCGAAGACGAGATTAACGAGTATTGGGAGAAACAAACAACAGTTGTAGAAAAAACAAGATTCAACGCAGACATGGTTGCCGCAAAAGAGGTTGTTAAGAAACAGAAAACAACTACTCGTAAGGTAACGCGTTCAGGGGAATTTGCAAGGCTTTACGAAGAAAGTGGTTCTATGGAAGAAAAAGAACGCAGGGCTTTTTTAATCGAAAATATGGAAGGCTTTTTTAAGAACGTAAAAGCGGCGGAAAGCTATGTGGATAAAAAGCTCGGCGATAAAAAACGAGCAGGGCAAGAAAGGGCAAAACGTTTTCGTAGAAAGGCGAATAACGTAAAATTTGAGTATTTTGTTACCTTTACGTATGATGATAAAAAGCAAACGGAAGAGTCGTTTGAAAAGAAACTTATGATTACGCTTAGAACGTTGGCTTTAAGACACGGTTGGAAATATATGGGCGTATGGGAGCGAGGCGAGAACGGTCGCTTACATTTCCATGCCTTTGTAAAGTTTCCAAAAGGGGAGATGCCAGGCGAGTTTGAGCAAATCAAGGATTATAATTTGCGTTTGCACGATATGAAAACGATTGTGCAAAATACGTATTTTTTCAAGAAGTTTGGAAGGAATGATTTCAGTCCGATTTTACAGCAGAAAGTGGAATACGCAAAAGCCTTGCGATATATTATGAAGTATATCACGAAAGACGGAACGAGAATCGTATCGTCAAGGGGCATTCCTATGTATTATGTTATTAATACTCGTGGGGAAGGAAACGTGGCTTGTAAAACGGGCAGGAAGAAAAAGAAAGTAGTGCTTAGAGATGATTTTGAATGTTGGACGGAGGACGGGGAGTTTCTCGGCAACTTCGGAGAGGATTTGAAAAAGCAACTTCCCTATGCATCGAGTTAAAAATGCGATTACGAATAAGGGCATAAACGAAACTTATATTAACGAAGAATAATTGCGGTGATTCGCCAAGCGGGTTAGCGGCGAACACCGCATTCGTTATTTTCGTTTACCTTATTTTCGATTTTTACCCGATTTAGGCGTGTGCTTGTCGGCGTCGCGAAGCGGCGCCGCTCGTATATACAAGCACACGCCTAAAAAACAATTTACCTTTTTCGAGCATTTTTTCGGACTAAAAAGGAAAAGATTTCTAGTATTTTACAATTGGGTGAAATGAGCGACTAAAATATAGTTGTACTATAGATTAGTCGAAATGTTAGAAGGTCGGCATGAAAAAAGGGAAAGACCAAAGTCCTTCCCTAAAATGATATTGTTTATCAAAAAATAGATTTATTGAATGACGGATATCAAATCCTTTGCTTCAATAAGTACGATGTTTTTATTGCTTTGTGCGTATTCTTTTACTGCATCGGTAAAACCGAAAAGCGAGAAGAGATAGAAGTAGATATTGCCAGAAACAAAAACTTTTTCTTGTAAATTTTTAAGCTCTTGCATATTGAACTGGTCATTAGTGAATTTACATTCCCCAAAGATATAATTCTTCTTTTCTTTATCGGGAGCAAGAATATCTATTTCAAGATTAACGGACGTCTTCTTTCCATTGACTTCTTTATTTGTTTTACCCCAATATCTTGCTGCATTGTGTATTCTAAATGGTAATTGCTTGGTCCTATTTAAAAGATACAAATAATCAAGGCAAAGATCCTCAAAAGGTTTGGAGGCAAAATCGTGGAGATTTTTTTGAATATAATCTTCCCAAACGCCGTCAATATCATCGTTTTCAAGATCTGTAAGATTACGATAAGCAAATGCATACCAAAAGCGGAAGAAATTATCCGTGAGAATATAATTCCCTTTTGAAGAAGTGCTTTTTTCTTTATCGGACGCTAACGCAGGCGATTCTTTGGCAACAATGGATATTTCTATTAAGTTTTTAAGATATACGCTGAGCTTACTCTTTTCAAGGCTCGTTTTGCCTAAAATATCGCTAAAAGAATTATTGCCGAGTGCAATGGCTTCCACAATGGTATTATATACGGCTGTTTCGCGCAGTTCTTGTTTTAAAAGGAATTCAACTTCGTTGTAGAGTGCGCAACCTTTACGCAAAATATGAAGTTTAACGTTTTCTTCCAAGGAAAGTTTGGGGTTGAATTGACGTAAATAATGCGGAACGCCGCCTAAAATAGAGTAAGCCAACAATTTTTCTTCTTCAGAATAGTTGGGGAAGAATTTTAAGGCATCGGTATAAGGAAGAGGTTTCATCTTATAAATGCCAGTGGTTCGACCGTAAAGCGGATTCTTTTCTGCGAGCAATTCTTTCTCGATGAAACTCATTGCGCTACCGCAGAGGATAATCATAATATTTTCATGACGTAATTTTTCATCCCATAAAACTTGAAGTATGGAAGGGATGCTTTCATTTACCTTGCAGGCATAGGGGAATTCGTCAATGATGAGTAATTTTTTTGCGGATGTTTGAACGTGCAAAACAGAGGAAAACGCCTTTTCCCAGTTTGAGAAACATTCAACGTATTCGAATGCAGGGATATTGTAGGAGTGAACCTTATCTGTAAAAGATTGAAGCTGGTTTGAATCGGTGTATTCGCGACAGGTATAGAAAATACAAGGTTTATCGTTACAAAATTCGTTAAGCAGTTCGGTTTTACCTACGCGTCGTCTACCATAAAGCATAATAAGCTCCGCTTTGTCTGAAGTATAGGCGTCATTCAGGAATTGTAATTCGGTTTCACGACCTATAAACATAACATCTCTCCCATACAATTATAGTCTAATCAAAATTAGTCTAATCGTGATTTGACAAATAAAGTATATCAAATCTAAAGGGTGATGTCAATTAAAATGAGGGCGGAAATAAAAAAAGTCTATTTAATAAAAATTTTATGCGTTATAGAGGCTGTCAAGCATAAAAAAAGGGAAAGACGAATGCCTTTCCCGTAAGAGTTGTTTTTGAGTTATCTTAAATCTCTGTAATATCGCCCATGAACGTTGATGAGTCCATCTTCTTTTTCGACGAATCCTTTCACGCAAGCCCGAAGAACGATATGTTTATCGTCTTCTTGGATACGGGGGATGTTTCCGTCCTCGAATTGTCCGTCTTCGGCAACGGCTTTCACTTTCCAGCCGTTTTTTACAAAGAAAGCGGATAACTTCCAGATTGCGTCGTAGTAACCGTTGCTGTCAAGAATAGCGGTTATATTGTGCGTAGGGTTGTAAACGGTGATTCTAAAATAGTTTTTCATATTGCGCCTCCTTATGCTGCAATTTTCTTTAATTTTCGGTTTGCGTAAGGTAACCATTTGTTTTCAACAAAGTCCATTACGCTCGGTTCGGGTTTTTGATTGTTTAACCCGTAGCATTGTAAAATCGTATGTTTGGAAAGCGAATATTCCAAAGTAACGAACGGCGTGGATAAATCTTCTTTCAATCGGACGAAGAAGATAAGCGATTCTTCGCGTGAAAACTTTTGGTCGTAACCGTATTTGCCAACGCAGTGATGTAGATAATCGCCCTCGCGGACGAGTTCGGCGGGAGATTTTGCCAAGATACAGACAAACCCTTCTTTCATATCCCGTTGTAAAGGCAAGTATTTTTCAACGACTTTCGCAAACTTTTCGTATAATTCTTTGCGTTTCACGGCGTCTTGTTCTGCTTTCAAGGTTGCGTATTCGTCAATACGGATATCGTGCCAACGCTTGAAATCGTGTGGGTAGCGGTTGCGTTCTATCGCCATATCCAAGCCCAATGCTTCGCAAGCGGTAAGATAATCTTTATAGCAATTCAAATCCGTTTGTTGCTTGCCAAGATAAGAGAAGAAGCGTTCCAAGTCCTTTTGAAACACTTCCTTAATGCGGTTATAATTGCTGTTTGAACTTAAACTCTTTTTGGCTTCCGCAATGGCTTGAACTTCTGCGAGAGAGCGATTTTCTCTAAACGCCTTAAAGATGGTTTGCGCGTAATAGAAATCCTTTAAGAGTTCATCGCGGTGGCGAGCAATCCATTTACGGAAATCCTTGTTGGCCGTCAACCGTTTCAAAAGCTGCGTGCCTTTTACATAACGGGATAAGCCGAGTTTGAGCAAATACTCCGTAACGGGGAATTGCCTATAAGTACGCAGATATTGCAAAATTCTATCTCCGTCTGCAAGGTTGGCGGCACTGTACTTAAATTCGGGAAACTTCTCAACGTATTCTTTGTTGATAAGATAAGCGTGCGGATCGAAATACTTATCGTCAGTCCAACCCCAGTCAGGGCTTTCGTACCATTTTGGCGTTCTTGTCAGTTCTTCTTCGTACCAGCCAACGTGGTAGCCTGAAATATAGTAAAAGCACATATCTTTTACAAAGCAACGCTTAGAGTCAATTCCGTGAACGGCGACTTGTTTACAGTGCCAATGCGTTTTATAGCGTGTTTTAACCGCAACGGTTACTTTGACGAGTTCTCCGTCGTTCTTGGTAAGATACGAATAAAAGCGGTCAACGCCGTCTTGTTTAGGATAGCGTTCCAAATCCAGTTTATGAATTTTGTTTTTGATATACTTGGGAATAGGTTTGATTTTTTCGATTTTCATAATGCACCTCACTGAACGTCTAATTTATCGTCTAAAAGTTCGACCAAAACCATAAACGCTTCCTTGTCAATATATTTCATATATTGCACGTCGTCTAAATCGTCTTCATCGTCAATTTTGGCTTTTGGAATATCTTCGCTAAAATCGTCGTCAAATTCGCGCATTTCATCTTCCGTGAGTTCTTCCTCGTCTTCGTCGTAATCATCGAAATTTGAGCCGTTTCCGTCGTCGTAGGGCAAGAATTTGGTTTCTTCTCCGTCTGCGAGTAATACGTTATAGAAATTTCTGATTTTTCGGATATAGTTATCTGCGGCGTGATAAGGGAATCCAATCATAGGAACACGCTCTTCCAATCCGCAATCACGGCTGGTAATCGTAAGTTCTAATTTGTTCCCAATATCTACGGCGTGCGTTCCGAAGATTTCATAAAAATCGCCGAGACGCATCGCGACTACGGCATTTGGATTTGCTTTAGCGTAGCGCATATATTGTTGATATAAACCGCTACCTTTCGGTTTTTCCTGCGGTTTAACGGGGATAATCTCGCCCGTTTCTCTATCCACGGAATAATCGTTATCTTCGGCGATTTCGTCTTCCGTATCTTCGGGCTCGTTGGCTGTGGGTTCTTCTTTCGATTTACTTTCGTTAAGCATATCGAAAAGAGTGAATTGAGCAGGTTTTGGCGGCGTCGGTTTTGTTTGAACGACAGGGGCAGGTGTGCGTTGAGTGGTTTTCTGCGGTTGTTTCTTAGGCACTTGATACGGCGTACCGTCTTCGTTTAAGAGCGTACCCTCGATGCTATCATCTTCAAAATAGTGGATTAGCCAACCGAATACGATTTCGTCTTTTACGCAAGCTCCCGTTGCGCCTTTGGTTGCAAGCTTACGAGCTTCCTCGCAAGCATATTTCATAAAGCCTGCAAGGTCTTTTTTGTTGATGAGCGTTTTGCCGTCTTTAACGATTTTTACGCCGTTTTCGATTTTTTCTGCAAGGACAGCGGAAGCGTTTTCCTGTAAGTATTCTTTCAAGACTTCGTGTTCAGCGGTTTCCGTTTTTAAGTTTAATTTAATCATTTTTGTTCCTCCTCGATGATTCCGTATTTATCGTCTGCGTAGTATTGACAAACGAGTGGGTTGTAGATGGCGGTGCATTTCACGTCGCCGTATTTTACAATAAAAGCGTTGCGGATAACTTTTCCAAACAGCGTTTCGTTTTCTAAGATGGTGATTTCTCGCATTTCTCCATTCAAGGAATGGATATGCGCCATAACTTTCATATTTTTCATTTTATTGTACCTCCAATACAAGTAAATCGATATAGACGTAATACCTGCTATCCCATTTGTCTTCGATACGCCACCAAACGTCCGTTTCGTAGGTATTATTGTCTTCAAAATCCAATTCATAATGCCCGATGGGTTCGCCATCGTCATCAAAATCTAAATTGCCAACCCAAGAATTACTGGGTTGGCGTTCGCTGCATATAAGTTCTTTGAATTTGTCATACGCTTTATAGTAGTCCTTAAAAGCGTGTAATTCCACGTCGTGGCAGTCCTCGGTGGAATAGTCAAGTTTTACAATAAAAATTCTCATAGTTTTAATCTCCTCAACCGATTCTTTTAATGCCACCGCCGAAGCTTTTTACTACAACGGTTCCGAATTCACTACACCAATCATCGTCTTTATTCCAGACGTATGCAAACGCATAATGATTGTTTTTCTCGCTGGTTACAAGCATGTCCCATTCTTCTTCGTATTTACTGATAAGAAGGAAGGAATAACACTCGCCAAATTGCGTAAATTCATGCGTGATTGCGTACACGGTACACCCGTATTCCTTTTTAAGTTCTTTCATTTTCGCTTCGATTTCGGGTTCTTGATATACCCAAAAGCCGCCGAATTGCTCGAAAAAGCATACTTTGTCTTCGTTCTTAAAGCCTTCAATATAGGGCTTATAGATATCCATTTGCTTCATAATCTCGATTGCTTTTGCTTTTTGTTTTTCTTTCATAATGTTTATCTCCTGTTAAATATAATCTTCTAATTGTTCAAAGTTTCTGCCGATATTGCGTAAGGTTTCTTCAAATCCAAACCAAGCCAAAAGGTTCATATTAAAATCGCTGTTGGCAAGGGGATCTTCCTTATCCCATTTATCGCCGAAGAGTTCGGGCAACGAATAAATGCCCGTTTCATTCATAAGCTCGTACAACATTTCGTCGATTTCGCTCTTATGTTGTTTATAGAAACGCACCGTATCCGTGTACCAAATTAAAAAGCCAACCATTCCTGATTGGCAGCCGTGATATAAAACGTCGGTAAAGATGTTTTTCTTATCATTATAGTTTCCCCATTCGTCTATAACATAGTTATAGGCACGCTTTTGTAAAGGGGTAGCGTCTTTTTTCAGTTGTTTTAGATTTTTCAAATTCAATTTCATAGGTATATCTCCTTTAGGTTAAATTACGGGACAGTAGTTATAAATCAATCTTCTATACGTTTGATATTCGTAATAATCGTCAACGTCGATATAGATTTCTCCGAGTTCGTCGAAGTCGTCTTCGTCAACGCTGAGTTTTTTGCAGAGCAAGCGTTCCATCTCTTCAATGGTTCTCCAAATATGCCCGATGTCGTCGGGATTATAGAGAGTGATAATCAACGTATTGTTATTAAAATCTATCTTCATTGTATCTATCCTCCAATTTTCTTTTAGAAAGGTCGAAGTCGCAATATTCTTTATAGAAGATATGTTTGAAATCGTCGTATTCTTCAAAGGTATCTAACGTAAAGTAGAATTGTCCGTCATCGTAATCTAAGTCGTTGATGGCGAAACCGCCGTACATTTTAGAAAGTTCTCTAAAAGAAGATTTTAAAGCGTCTTCTACTTTTTCTTTCTTTTTGCTGGGAGCTGTGATGAAGATATGAATGATATCCCCATCGGGAACGATGTTGATTAACTTGTTTTGGTTTTCTTTGTACATTTGGAAATCTCCTTTTTTTGTTTTTTTGCCTTTCGGCAGGGGCTAAACCGCATATCCAGAGATTTGAATTTCTTTTCTTGGGTTAATGCAACAAAATGGTTCATGCAACAAAGGTTTGAATAAAGCAAGAGGAAAATATTGCATATAAGTTTTTTTATTTGCGAATTTTAAGCGACATTTTATCTCTCGATGCGCGTGAACGATTTTGCGATGGATATGCAAAACTTGCCCCAAACGAAAAGGCAAAAAAAGAGATTGTTGTCTTGGGAAAGGGATTTCGTTCCAGATACCAGCTAAAATCTCCTTTTTGGTGATAGGTTTGATTTCCCAGAAAGGGTTGATAAGCGGTCTATTCGTTTCCCGTTCTCTCGGTGGCGTTTTTCTATAATGTCGTAAGCACATTCTCGCCTGTGGATAGGTATAAGTCATAAAATAGCGGATAAAAATACGACTACCGTTTTCACGGTAGCCGACCTTGTATCCGTATGGATTTTTCTTATTCATCTCGTACCTGCCTCCTTATAACGCTGCCAAACGTGGCAATCTCGAATAAATATTACAATTCATAATGGTAGAGTGCAGACGCCTGTCGCAATCAAAATAATTGCTGCGTGCCAACTCGTAGCCTTTATTGGTAAGCTGTTTTAATTCATATCTATCATGTCCGTCGTGGTGATATCCTTCTATAATCAAATGCCCGTTTTTATCGGTGATTTTGTAATAATCCAAGTGTCCGATAGCCGACATCAGATCGTAGAAGTTGGAGATAAATTTACCGCCTTCCGCCGGTCCGTTCCAACGACCGCATACTCCGACTAAAAGGCAGTCGTTTTTCTGTAAAAGCTGTTTCATTTTGTCTTTGAAGTAATGATAATCGATTTCTTCGTGGAAATTCATTTCGTCGTGAATCATATCTACGGGAACGTCGTCGCTGTATTCCCAGTCATAATCTTCCGCAAAGCGTTCGTAAAGCTCGTCACGGATTTCGTTATAACGTTCGCTGTAATTGGTATTGTCAAATAATACGATTTCTTGATTTTTTCTCATAATTATTTCTCCTGTTGTTTTCTTCTGCGCTCTAAATAACGCAAATTTCGTTTTTGGTCTTTGATGGATTGTTGCGCGCTTTCAAGTTCACGATTCAGCAAAAATAGCATATTCGTTCGACGTGGCGAATCGGGATAGGTGTTTACTTGACGGATTTCGTCAAGGATTTCCGCAACCGTTTCTTCGTCTTTGAGAATACGTTTGCGAAGGTGTTCCATTCTTTGAGGAATGTTGAGCATAGTAAAATCTCCTTGTAAATTTATTTGTGCCAAGATAGGCAAAGCCGACGGAGCATAGAAGCCGTGATTGTATTTATCAATGAAATCTGTATGCGAAAGTCAATGAGAAAAGGTGAAAAATTTGCTTTCAATGATAATATTTTCGTGGGTTGCAAAATTTTCACCCATTGACTTTTGCGGACTTCTATGCTACGCTGACACAAACTAAAAGCTAAGGGGTATTACGTTCAGGGAATATAACATTTTTTCTGAATATATAACAAACGGAATGTTATATTAAAGAATAAATGTTAAATATAGGTTTTTGAGGATGGTACTAAATTTTAGGCGCAACCTCGTTTCACGCAAAAATACGCAAAAATACGCAAAAATACGAAAATTTTCCAAAAAACGCTTGTATTTTTACTTCGAACGTGCTATAATAATGGCAAGGAGAATTGTATGACATTACTTGAATTAAGGGTTTCTAAAGGTTTAACCCAAATTGAATGCGCTAAATATCTTGGTATTTCGTCGAGAAGTTACCAAACGTATGAAACGGATGCGTCTAAAGTTGGAACATCAAAGTATAATGCAATATATAAAAAGCTTGAAGCATATTCTGCTCCAAGCTCTATTGTCGTGAATTCTAATGTGGAAGATGTTGAATTTAAAACCAATGTTGTTACTGGGTTAGGAATTAAGGCGTTCTATAATAAGGTTGCCAAGTATGGGAAAAGAGATTGTTTTAGAGTTCTTAAGAAGTTTATAGAAGGTTCTTATGAGGGGAAGATTTGTATTCTTTATGGGCTTCGTAGAACAGGAAAAACAACCTTATTGTTCCAAATGATGGGGGAACTGCTTAGCGAAAAGGTTGCATACATTAAAATTCAAACGTCGGATAATATGTCAAATTTGACGAAAGATTTAAATCGGTTGTATGAATTAGGCTATAGATATGTGTTCATTGACGAAATCACGCTTATGAGCGATTTTATCAATACCGCGGCTGTTTTATCCGATATATTCAGTATGATGGGCATGAAGATTGTCGTTTCGGGTACGGATTCGCTTGGTTTTGCTATGGCGAATAGGGATGAATTGTATGATAGAAACGTAATGATTCACACCTCGTTTATCTCTTTTAAAGAATATGCAAGATTGTTGAAAATTCAATCCGTAGATAGTTATATCGAATACGGTGGGACGTTGAAAATGGAGAATATGAGTTTTGACGATCCCGACTCAGCGTTCGACGATGTTTCTTTTAGAGACGATGAAAGTACGAGGAAATATATAGATACTGCGATTAGCCGTAATATTCAGCATACTTTAAAGAATGATAATTATGGGGAATATTTCAATCAACTGCGTGAGTTGTATGAGCAAAACGAGCTTACAAATGTAATCAATCGTATTGTGGAACGAATGAACCATAAATTCCTTTTGAGTGTGGTAGAAAATAAGTTCAAATCTCGTGATTTTGGTTCGGCGCGAGATCTTTTACTGCACGACGCTCCAGCGGACAAAGCATTTGTGTTAAATGACGTTGATTATGCCCAAATTATTGAAAGATTGAAGGCAATCATTGAGATAAAGGAAAAAGAAGAGCTGAAAGTTAAGATTACGGAAGCACATATCGAAAAGGTTAAGAAATATCTTATTACGCTTGATTTGGTGGTGAATTGTCCACTGAGATTTGAAAGTGCGAGAGACGAAGATTATTATATTTTCTCTCAACCCGGTATGAGATATTCTATAGCAAAAGCACTGGTGTATTCGCTGATGCAGGATGCGTATTTTAAGTCAATTTCCGAACAAGATAAGTCTTATATTGTAGAAAAGATTTTAAGTGACGTAAAGGGTAGAATGCTAGAAGATATTGTTCTTCTTGAACTCAATAAAGCCATAACAAAGGACAAGGAAGCTTTCCAGTTCAGATTTGACTTAGGCGGCGAATTTGATATTGTCGTTTATAATAAAAGCGAACATAGTTGCAAGATTTATGAAGTAAAGCATAGCAATAAGGTTGTAAAAGAGCAAGCAAAGCATTTGCTAAACGAAGAAAAGTGTAATGTTATAGAAAGTAGATATGGCAAGATAACAGGCAAGTATGTTCTTTATCGCGGAAAAGATGAAATATTAGGCGATGTTCAATACTTGAATGTTGAAAAATTTCTTTCGAAATTATAAAGCGTTCAAAGAAAAGACAATTTTTTTAAATTCTTCACACAACCAAATTTAATGGTTTGTGGGACAAAAACGAGATAAACGACGGGATTCGACGAAATTAAAACGAAATAAAACGAAATTAAAACGAAATAAAACGAAATTCAATAAAAATCGAGTTGACAAATTTCGTTTTATGTGATATAGGCGCAGAAATGTGACTTTATTAATAAATAAATGAATAAAATTGGGCGAAAAAAGGCGTGTCACACAGTATACGCATTGTCCTGAATCCCTTTTAATAAAGGCTTTCAGAGATGTCTTCTGGTTCGAATCCACCTCTGCCCACCACAATCGGCAAAGTTTGAACACACGCTATATATTTATAAACGGCGTTGCAGGCTTTGCCAAAAAAAGAGAACAAGGGGCTGTCGCGCTAAGTGACAGTCTTTCAAGACAAAAAAAAGACACCCAACC
>CAYZOF010000008.1:0-42665 GCA_964479935.1 uncultured Clostridia bacterium
CCGTAAAAGAATTTGTTTGCTCCGCAGAAACATACACGGAACATCCCGTGCTTGGTCATTTCCACCCAATTCAAATGTACTATGTAGGTGAATTAAAGCAACAAATCGGTAATCCTACAGAAACAGATCATCGATTGGTATGGATGTCCTTTGAGGAACTAAAAGGCAATATGTTTCTTGAAATGCAGAGTTGGGCATTGGAGCAATGTTATCATTACAACAACGGAGATAGCCCCAAAGCAGATAATTGCGATAGTCATAATAATGAAATCATCGAACTGGATGAGATTTTCGCTGACGAAGATTTTGAAATCGACGATGACTGTGAGGAAGTACACTCTTTCGTTTTCTCCAATCCCGACCTATAACGTTGTTGTAGATGTCTTCCAAGGACATTTGCACAAATTTATTTCGCATGATTTTCCCTCCTGTTTTTGTTGTTTTGGATAATGTAATTATACCACAAAAGCGGAGAAAAATCAGTTGTTTATATAGTCTTAAAAGCCTTTTGCCGATTGATTTTTTGACTTTTACAATCGGCCAAATTATTATATATCAAGGAGATAAAGCTATGATCATTTGGATTAGCGGTGCTTACGGCGTCGGAAAATCCTCGCTCGCGGAAGCGTTATCCGAAAAAATAAAGGATTCGCTCATCTTCGATGCCGAAGAAGTCGGCAATGCCGTACGCAATAGTTATCCGAATTGCCCATACGGCTACATATTTGAAGATTATCCTTTATGGGGTGACTTTTGTTATCGGCTCTTAAAAGACGTTGCTGAGCGTTTTCATAAAAATATTCTCGTACCGATGACGCTGTTGCGTAAGAACTCTTATTCGATTATCGAGCGTTTACGCGCAGACAATATTGAAACGCATTTGATTATTTTATCGGCGGAATATGACACGATTCGGAACCGCATCCTTTCACGAGGCGAAGAAGAAGGATGTTGGTGTATGGAAAATATCGAGCTCGCGCGGAGCGGTTCTGCTGCTTTGCCGGGATTCATGCTTCAAACAGACGATAAATCGATAGCGGAATTGACAAGAGAAGTCTTTTCCGTTTTGGAAATTAAAAATAAAGAAAACGCCTAAAATTGCATAAATAGGAATAGAAGCAGCTCGGCTTGCGCAAATTATCTGTTAAACGGAGGAAAATATGCGCAAGCGGAGCGGTTTGTTTTTAGGAATGATATTGCCTTTTGTGATGGTGTTGGGTAGCGGAAACGTTGCCGCGGCAAATTCCGATAAGGCAAGCGTATATATCAGCGGCAGGTCTGCCGGATTCACGCTAAAGGCAGGAGGAGCGCAAATTATCGGTTTTTGCGAGGTAAACGGAGAACAGGGGGCGCGATCGCCGGCGTTGAATGCCGGACTTATGGCAGGGGACGTGATTACAAAGGCGGCAGGGATTACAGTCGAATCCATTGGTGAGCTGAACGAAATATTGAACAAATGCCAAGGAAAAAATTTGGAGCTGGAATTCATGAGAAACGGTGAAGTACAATTATTATCTTTGACGCCAATAAAAGATAAATTTTCCGGTTGTTATAAAATAGGCGTTTTGATTCGAGATAGTTTGTCCGGTATCGGGACGATAACTTATGTAGAAAAAGACGGTAGGTTCGGCGCGTTAGGGCATTCCGTCGTCGACGAAAACAAGCATGAGTTGAAAATATCCGACGGAACCGTATATGCCTGCAGTATTATCGGCATCAGTAAAGGAGTTCGAGGAAAAGCCGGGGAATTGCGCGGAATGTTTTTGAATGAAAAAACGTTTGGATGTGCAGAAAAGCTCTGTGAATGCGGTATATTCGGAATGGTTAACGAAACGTTTGAGATTTCGGATACTATGCTTGCGGTGGCAGATTCCTGCGATGCGCGTCCTGGGAAAGCGTATATCTATTCCACGATAAGTGGCGTCGAACCCCAGAAATACAATATAGAAATTGTAAAAGTCGACTTGAACAATCGGGAACATAAAAATTTTATCGTAAAAATTACCGATGATTCGTTGATATCGGAAACCGGGGGAATTGTTCAAGGGATGAGCGGAAGTCCGATCGTACAGGACGGAAAATTAATTGGTGCGATAACGCATGTTTTTTTGAACGATCCTACGCGTGGATTTGGGATAGACATAAGTACAATGTTAAAGGAATGAATTATGCCACGCATAGTATGTACGTACAACATAAATATTTAATTATGTATAACATACTATGTGTGAAATATGAGGTTTGATATGAACAAAATAGTAAATATTTCAGTGATATTTGGATTATTGTGTATGACATACAACATAAATCTTCCTACTGCTCCGCGAAAAACGTCGGTCGCACAACAAACGATGGTTGCTTGTGCTTCTGAATCGCTTACGACAAGAGCGAAATCGGCGTATGCAATGGATTACGATACGCAAACAATGATTTATGCGCAGAACGAATATAAACGTTTGCCTATTGCGAGCATGTGTAAAATTATGACGCTGATTTTGTGCTTTGACGCGATTCACGAGGGAACTTTGACGTTCGAAGAGGAGCTTTGTGTGAGCGAACGCGCCGCTTCCATGGGCGGTTCGCAAGTGTTTTTAGAGGTAAATGCGAAGTATCGCGTCGAGGAATTGATTAAAAGTATCGTCGTTTGTTCTGCAAACGACAGTTGCGTCGCGATGGCAGAACGAGTTGCAGGCAGCGAACAGCTTTTCGTAGACAGAATGAATGAAAAAGCAAAAGCTTTAGGCGCGAACGATACTCTATTTTCGAATTGTACCGGGTTGCCGAAAGAGCCGCAATATTCCTGCGCGAAAGACGTAGCAATTATGCTGAAGGCGTTATTGAAAAATGAGGAATATTACCGTTTCGGTAGGGTGTGGACGGATAAATTTCAACATCCTAAAGGACGTTATACGGAAATCAGCAATACCAATAAATTGGTACGTTTTTACGACGGTTGCGACGGTGGCAAGACGGGATTTACGAACGAAGCCGGTTTTTGCTTGGCGGCGACGGCAAAACGCAACGATATGCGTATTATTTCCGTTGTGATAGGCGAAGAAAACAGTGCTAACCGTTTTGAAGACGTACGTACGCTCTTCGATTACTCGTTTGCGAATTATACGCTAACGCCGCTCGTCAAGACGGAAACTCCGCTTAATGAAGTCTGCGACGTTGCTTGCGGTAAGTCAAAGACTTTACCGATTTATGCCGAGCGAGACGCTTACGCTTTTGTAAAACGCGGCGAAAAAAATGCCTATACGACCGAACTCTGCGTTCGTTCGTTGAAAGCTCCGATCGACAAAGGTGAAATCGTAGGTCAGGTTATTTTGTTTAAAAACGGAGTAGAATATGACCGAGTAAACGTTTTGGCAGGAGAACGTATTGAACAAGCGGACTTTTTCGAGTGTTTGAAAGAAGTAGCACGAGCGTGGAATGCTCGATGACAGGCTGTAACGAATATTCGTTTCCGTCTTTGCAAAAAAGTTTTTTGCAAAGACGGATTTTTTCTATAAAAACATCTTTTCAGTTCTTGCATTTTCTCCTAAAATCTGTTACAATATTATGCGGATAAAATATTATACGGATAAAATAGAGGTGACTGTATGTTTTTTCAAATTTACGCAATCGTGACGCTATGTATTTTTTATGGTTGTTATTTCGTAAAAGCATTCCGTCAAAAACGGAAAGGAATCAAAAACAACCAAGTCGGTAAAGGAAAAACAGGTTTCGTAAAAAGAGTAGAAATCACGATGACTGTTGCGGCAGTTCTCGTTCCCGTTGCGGAAATCGTCAGTATTATTTTGAATACTTCGGCGTTACCGTTGCCGTTTCGTTGTTTGGGAGCAGTTCTCGCGCTTATCGGAGAGGAAATTTTCGTTTGCGCGGTTCTTACCATGCGCGATAGTTGGCGCGTCGGAACCTCGACAAGCGAGCAAACGCTCTTATCACCGATAGGATTTATAAATTTAGCCGCAATCCGGCATTTTTAGGTTTTGATCTCCTGTACCTCGGAATGGTATGTATGTTCTTCAACTGGTTCTTATTTGCGCTTAGCGTATTTGCTGCAATTATGTTCCACTTACAAATAGTGAACGGAGAAGAAGATTATTTATTAATAACGTTTGGTGAAGAATACTTAAAGTATAAGAAAAAAGTCAATCGCTATTTCGGTAGAAAAAGGAATCGGTGATTACAGAATACAGAGGATAGAATTATGAACGAAAGAGAAACTTTAACGATCAATAAGAAAGGGCATTTGGAGATCGGAGGCGCGGATTGCGTGGAACTTGCGCAACGATTCGGAACGCCACTTTATGTGTTCGACGAGGCATATATTCGAAAAATGATGCGCATCTATCGCGATACATTGAACAACGAATACGAGGGGAACGGCTTGGTCTTGTATGCTTCAAAGGCATTTTCCTGTCAAGCGATTTATCGTATCGCCGACGAGGAAAATATCGGGATCGACGTTGTCTCCGGAGGAGAATTATATACGGCATTGAAAGCCGATTTTCCTGCGGAAAAAATTTATATGCACGGCAATAACAAACTCGATTATGAAATCGGGGAAGCTTTAGACGCCGGAATCGGTTGTATCGTTGCGGATGCGTACTCTGAAATCGATAAAATCGATACGGAAGCAGGAAAACGTGGCATGAAACAACGAATATTGCTTCGTATCAATCCCGGAGTTGAGGCTCATACGCACGCATTCGTACAGACGGCGACGACTGACAGTAAATTCGGTTTTTCCGTTTCCGACGGTACTGCAGAACGGGTAACGTCCTATGCGCTTTCTAAAAAGAATATCCTTTTGGAGGGATATCATTGCCATATCGGTTCGCAAATTTTTGAAAAGCAATCCTTCGTAATTGCCGTAGAAAAATGTATGGACTTTGCGGCAAAAATGCGTGAGAAATTCGATTTTTGCTTAAAAACGCTGAATTTAGGCGGAGGTTATGGTATTTGGTATACGGACGAGGATCGAAAAATCCCTGCGGAAGGGTATGCGGAATATTTGAAAGCGTTGATCTGTGCCGTAAAAAGGAAAGCCGAGGAATATGGAATGGATTTGCCATATTTGTTGATCGAACCGGGACGCTCCATCGTGGGCGAAGCCGGAATTACGCTGTATACGGTTGGCACGATTAAGAAAATTCCCGGAGTAAAAAAATACGTTGCCGTAGACGGTGGGATGTTCGATAACCCTCGTTACGCCTTATATCAATCGAAATATACGCCGATATTGGCGAATCGTGCCACGGAAGAGACTACGGAAATCGTTTCCGTGGCAGGTAAATGTTGCGAAAGCGGCGACTTGATTGCCGCAGACGTAGCTTTGCCAAAAGCCGAAAGCGGCGACATTCTTGCTATACTTTCTACAGGAGCATACAATTATTCTATGGCGATGAATTACAACAGAAATCTTATTCCGCCTTGTATTTTGGTTCAAAACGGAAACGCCGAGTATATCGTCAAGCCGCAAAGCTATGAAGATTTAAATCGTAACGACTGTATTCCCGAAAGATTGCGTAAAAACAAATAGGATAGCAAAAGTGAAAAGCGAACGGAACAATAAATAGGATCGATTCCTATATTAAAATATTAATAGAACAGGGGAAAAAAGATGATAATATCAAGGAGAGAAGCGCAAGGAAATATGTTTTCCGCAAAGGCAAATCTTGGGCGGACAAAAACTTATTTAACGGTGAATACTTTATTCAAAAAATTGATTTAGAAGATAAGAAAATTTTAGATCGGTTCAACGAAACTGACTGCACGGTTCTGGGATGTTATGGGAATGCGGAGAGAGCGGAAATCAAGTATCAAATCGGTGAAGGGTGCGAAATTGACCAATTGTGCGGACAATGGCATGCCGATATTTTTGGACTTGGGGATATTTTCGATAAGAAAAAAGTAGCAATCGTATTGAAAAACATGTATAAAAACAATTACAAACCATCCTTCCTTGCGGAATTTCTGTAATCCATGGCGCGTGTTTGCGCTGAATGATGAATCCGCGAGCATTATGTGCGATTATCCGTCGGACAAGTATAAGCCGTACATTCCGCTAACCCGAAGAGGCAAAGGGGATTGACAAAGCAGAAAAACTATTCGTAAAATGTCGGTTTTACGAATAGTTTGTGCGAGAAAACATAAAACATAGAAAAATTAAAGAATTTTCGTTTTTTTGATTTTTGATTTGATGTGTAACAGCTCTAAAAATGCAATTTAATTTGTTAACGAGTGAAAATGCAGAAAGAATTTGGTTGAATTGTCCATAAATTTTCTAATTTTTCGTCCGTCAGGAGATTTCTATAATCGTCTTGTAAACGCAATTGATAAGCTTTTTCGGAGCGATTTACGTAAACGTAAATTGTGCCGTTTTGATTTTCCCGTTTATAAAAAATCAAACCGTCTTCCGCATGCAATTCACTGAATTTTCCGTTCCTGAAAATCGCACGATATTCGGAACGAATATTGCCTAATCGAGCGTAAAACTCGATTAAATCCGTTTGTAAATGCTCCCAATTGAAACATCGACGGCAAAACGGATCGATATGTCCTTCCGCGGCGTTTTCATCGCCGTAATAAAGACAGGGAACTCCCGGTAACGTATACTGCAACACAATCGCCATTTTTAATTTTTCGATAGCGTCTTCTTTCTGTTCAGCCGTCAAAAAGGCGTTCGGCGATGCCATTTCATCTTTATTTTTACAGGTAACGCCGCCAAAAACCGTCAAAATTCGCGCCGTGTCGTGCGTTCCGAGAATATTCATTAAACAATCGAGCGTTTGTTTCGGATAATGGTCCGTTAACATGCGAATCGTTTGCAGAAGTACGCTTGCCTTGCCGCATTGAATATATTGTATGATTGCATCTTTCAAAGGGTAATTCATAACGCTGTCCAACTCATATCCTTGTAAATACTCTCGGCGAGTATCGTAAGCTATTTTATCGGACGCGTCTTCCCAAACTTCGCCGATTATTACGGCGTCGACGTTGCTTTGCTTAACGGTTTTTCGCAATTTTTTTAAGAAAAAATCAGGCAATTCGTCAGCAACGTCCAAACGATAGCCACCGATGCCGAAAGCCAGCCATTTTTCCAAAACGCCGTTTTTTCCCATTACGAAATCTTGATACGCCTCGGAGTTTTCGTTAATTTCGGGCAATATATCGATTCCCCACCAGCTTTCGTAGCGATTCGGATATTCCGTAAACGTATACCACGAATAATACGGCGAATCTTTCGACTGAAATGCGCCGACTGACGGATAATTGCCGTATTTATTGAAATAAACGCTATCATCGCCCGTATGATTGAATACGCCGTCTAAAATCAAGCGAATTCCGTAGCTTTCGGCGGCGTCGACCAATTCTTTGAAATCATTTTCATCACCTAAAATCGGATCGATTTTTAAGTAATCCGACGTATCGTATCGATGATTGGAAGCAGCTTCGAAAATCGGATTCAGATAAATAACAGTAATACCCAATTTTTGTAAATATGGTAATTTAAACTGAATGCCTTTCAAATTGCCGCCGAAAAAGTCATTATTGAGAATTTTTCCATGCTTGTTCGGCTGATAGGTAGGTGTTCCGCCCCAATCTGTTCGAAGAGTCCCCTTTTTTATGTCTGGCGTAGTACCATATTTATAAAATCGATCGGGAAAAATTTGATACATAACACCGCCTTTGAACCATTCGGGCGTAACATAATCTTTAGCATAAACCGTCAGCAAAAATCCGCGCGCATAGTCGGACAATACGCCTAATTCCGATTTTCCTCGAGAAATGTAACCATTTTTTTCGATATAAAAAGTATAATAATATAGTCCGATTTCATTGACGCGAAAAGATATCGTCCAACCGAACGTCGTTTTTTGCATTTCAAATACTTCTACCGCTTTTTTGTCTCGATTAATTTGCAAAAAAGCGTGTTCGCATGGTGTTACGCAATCGGAAATTTCGGGCAAACGAATAGTTTGTTCCGTAGAAAACGCGGAACTTTCGTCGATATTAAAAATACTAAATCGAATGCATTCCCCTTGACACACTGCACCTGTAACGTTTTTGCATGCGGTTTTTAACGGATTATAGTAAATATGTGTTTTCATGGAATTCCCTTTTTTACCGATAAAAGCTGTAATGGTTCATTACAGCTTTTATTCTTTTCTTATAGTTATTGCAAAAATGCGAAAATATTATTCACGCAAAGGCTTGAGATTCCAAATATTCTCGGCATATTCTTTGATGCTTCTATCGGCGGCAAAATAGCCTGCCGCGGCAATGTTTCTCAAAGATTTTTGATTCCATGCCACTTTGTCGGTCGCATATAATTGAGACATTTCTTGTTGCGTCGAAAGATAAGATTCGAAATCTGCCATACACATATACGGATCTGCCACCGGTGAGCCGGTCAATAAATACGTCGCTATATCGCCGAACGATTCTCCGTTGAAGCCAACGATTAATGCTTCTATCACTTTGCGTAACATCGGATCGCTGTTATAATAAAGGCTCGACGAATAACCGTTTCTCCAAATCTCGGACACTTCATCGGCTTTCAGACCGAATATATAAATGTTTTCCTTGCCGACTTTTTCGGTCATTTCCACGTTTGCTCCGTCCAAAGTCCCGATGGTAAGCGCGCCGTTGATCATGAATTTCATATTTCCCGTACCGCTCGCCTCTTTGCCTGCCAAAGAAATTTGTTCGGAAATTTCCGATGCAGGCATCAATTTTTCGGACATCGTGACGTTATAATCTTCCATATAGACGACGTTCAATTTCTCCGCGATTTTGGGATTTTTACGAATATCTTCGGCAAGGAAGCAAATCAGCTTTATGATTTTCTTTGCCATATAATATCCTGCCGCCGCTTTCGCCGCGAAAATATATGTCTTCGGTTGCATGGGAGTATCGGGAGCATCGCGTAAAATCAAATAGTCGGCAACGATATGCAATACGTTCAAAAGTTGTCGTTTATATTCGTGTAAACGTTTTGCTTGCACGTCGAATATTGTAGTCGGATCGAGAATCACGCCTTGTTTTTTCAGTGCAAAATCGGCAAATTGCCGTTTTCTCAAAGCCTTTATCTCATCCAAACGTTTCAAAACGCTCCGATCGTTTTCGAACTTTTTGAAATCGGTGAGTTTAGATGCGTCTTTTGCATACCTGTCGCCGATGCAATCGTTCAATAATGCGCAAAGTTCCGGATTCGATTGATTTAACCAACGTCTGTGCGCGATACCGTTCGTAACGTTTGTAAATTTCCCCGGAGTATATTCGTAAAAATCTTTAAAAACGCTTTCCTTGATAATTTCACTGTGCAACGAAGATACGCCGTTGACATGATGGGAACCGAGCACCGATAAATTTGCCATTTTTACGAGATTATAAGACATGATTGCCATACGGGAAATTCTGTCCCAATCTCCCGGATAACGTTGCCATAAATCCTCGCAAAAACGTCGATTGATTTCTTTCAGAATCGAATAAACACGCGGTAATCTTCGTGCTATCAAATCTTCCGGCCATGTTTCAAGTGCTTCCGACAATACCGTATGATTGGTATACGCGCATACCGACGTCGTGATGCCCCACGCTTCGTCCCACGTCATACCGTTCTCGTCGATCAACAAACGCATCAATTCGGGAATAGCGAGTGCCGGATGCGTATCGTTCAAATGAATCGCTGCCATTTTCGGTAACAATTTCAAAGAGCCGTACCGACGTTTATGGTCGGCTAAAATGTTTTGCAAAGAAGCCGAAACAAGGAAATATTGTTGTTTCAATCGTAAGGATTTTCCTTCCATGTGATTGTCGGCAGGATACAAAACTTTCGATATTAAATCGGCTTCGTTATCGTCCTTCATGACGGAAGCGTAATCTCCTTGCGAAAAGAGCTTCATATCAAAATTCTGTACGCCTCTTGCTTTCCAAAGACGCAATACGGAAACCGCCTTGCTGTCATAACCGGATACCATCATGTCATAGGCGACGGCCTGCACTTCCTTCGCGTTACAATAAATAGTTTCCAATCCGTTCTCCGTCCATTTTTCTTCGATGTACCCGTCGAATTTGATTGTAAACGTTTTATCGCTTCTTTGCGTTAACCAAACTTCGCCGCCCGGCAACCAAACATCCGGAAGCTCCATTTGCCAACCATCCACGATCTTTTGCTTGAATAAACCGTATTCGTATCGAATAGAAAAGCCCATAGCCGGATAATCGCCTGTTGCCAACGCATCGAGAAAACAAGCCGCCAAACGTCCTAATCCGCCGTTTCCGAGTCCTGCGTCCGGTTCCAATTCATACAAATCGTCCAACGTCGCATCATATTCCTTCAACGCTTCCGAAAAGGCTTCGGTCAGTCCGAGATTGAATACGCTGTTCTTCAATGATCGCCCCATCAAAAATTCCATACAGAGGTAATAAACTCTCTTCGCTTTATTTTTTTTGGTCGTTAAGTGGAAATTGTGCCTTTTTTCGAGCATGATATCTCGAACGCTCATCACAACGGCTTTATAAAGCTGCTCTTTGCGAGCTTCCACAGGCGTTACCCCGAAATAGCGAGAAAGTTTTCCCTTAATCAACTCTTTCGCGGCAAGCTCGGTTATTTGTTCTCTTTCCATATTCTGTTCTCCTATAAATTTTATCCTCTCGTAGCCGAAAATGCGCCTAATACAGTATACGCTTTTTATCTTAAAACGTCAAACGTTTCCTCATACAGCTTTTTATATTCATTTGCGGATGCCGCCCATGAGAAATCGGTGACAGCGGCTTTATGCATCAAACGCTGCCATTCTTCCGCATTTTTGTAAGTTTCCAAGGCTTCGTGAATCACGTACAACATATCGTAAGGATTGCAGGAAGCGAACGTAAATCCGTTTCCGCCGGCTCCGTAAGGCTTGATGCTGTCGTACAAGCCGCCCGTTTCGCGCACCAAAGGCACGGTTGCGTAGCGAGACGCAATCATTTGCGAAAGACCGCAAGGCTCGCTGATAGAAGGCATTAAAAAGATGTCTGCCCCGGAGTATATCTTCCTCGACAAGTCTCCGTTGAATGCGATATTGACTGATGCTTTTCCTTCATAACGTCTGCCTAAATAGCGGAAATATTCTTCGTACGAAGCTTCGCCCGTTCCCAAAAGCACGAATTGTACGTCTTCGTGTAAAATATCTTCCGCCACGGTTTTTACCAAATCGAACCCCTTATGAGAAACCAAACGAGAAATCATGGCAATTATCGGCACGTCCTTTACGGGAAGTCCCAACATCTTTTGCAGTTCGGTTTTACAAACTTTTTTATTGGCGAGTTTTTCGGCGGAATAGTTGGCAAACAACGCTTTATCCGTGTTCGGATCGTAGTCGTTTACGTCGATACCGTTCAAAATACCTTTCAATTTGAATTGATTTTTGCGAATAATCTCCTCTAAGCCGTGCGCGTATTCCGAAGACGCGATTTCTTTCGCGTAGGTGGGACTGACCGTCGAGAAGCGTTCCGAACACTCGATTGCACCTTTCATCAAATTTATACAACCGTTATATTCGACCAAATACCGATATGCATTGGAAATTCCGAACAGATCCTCTAAAATATCCAACGCATATTTGCCCTGATATTCGATGTTGTGTATGGTAAACAACGCGCGAATGAACCGGTATTCCTGGCGTTTACAATAGATCGTTTTGAGATAGATTGCCGCCAACGCCGCTTGCCAATCGTGACAATGCAGAATATCGGGATAGAACCCGATAAACGGCAAAATTTCCATCACGGCGCGAGAGAAGAACGCGAAACGTTCTCCATCGTCGTAGTAGCCATAGCAACCGGGACGCTTGAAATAATATTCGTTGTCGATAAAATAGAACGTCACTCCCTCGTTTTGGTAGCTGAAAATACCGCAATACTGATTTCTCCAACCCAACGGAACGTAGATATTCCCGAGGAAAGCCATTTTCCTTCGATATTCCGTTTTTATATCCGAATATAACGGTATGACAACACGAATGTCGTAAGTGGGATCTTTTGCCAATGCCTGCGGTAAAGAACCAATCACATCTGCCAATCCGCCGGTCGCGATAAAGGGACGCGTTTCTGACGCAACGAATAAAATTTTACGTTTATTTACGATATACAGATCGTTGTTCGTCGCTTCCGCTTGCGGAAAATTCGCGCAGGAATCCAATATCGTAATGTTGTTTGTTGTTTTCGTTTCCATATTCCTTCTCCTTTAAAGCATTGTTCCCTTTTGAATAAAATACGGAAGTTCCGCGCAACCGCTTAAATTTTTCCGCGCGCCGATAACAACGTTTTTATCCGTAATCACACAATTTAACGAAGCGTTCGCTCCGATGACGGTATCTTGTAAAATAATAGAGTTCCTCACAACCGTGTCTTTCCCGACTTTCACGCCTCTAAAAAGAATGGAATTTTCCACTACGCCCTCGATCTCGCAACCGTCGGAAATCAAAGAATTTTTCACGAGCGCGTTTTCGCCGTATTTGGACGGCGCGCTGTCACGGACTTTCGTGTAGATATCGCGGTTTCCGAAGAGCTCGTCTCGAACGTCCTTTTCCAACAAATCCATATTATGCGCATAATACGCCGCCATGGAATCGATGCCTGCATAATACCCTTTGAAATCATATTGATAAATTTTCAAGCTTTGGAGCTGTTTTACGAAAATATCGTGACTGAAACTCGTAAAACCATGCGTCATGGATTCTTCTACCAATTTTAACAAGAATTGTCGATTCAAAACCATGACGTTTACGTAGATATGCGCTTTCGTGCCTTTTTTAACGTGCGGCGAAAGTTGCAAATCGACGATACGACCTTCTTTGTTCGCCTCTACGGTCATAAATTCCAATCGTTTGCCGACTTTTCCATAATGCGTAACGAGCGTGATGTCCGCATTCTTTTCTTCGTGGTAATTGATGATGTCGGCGATGTCGAATTTTGCAACGCCGTCGCAATCCGTCAATACGACGTATTTTTCGTTTCTGCGACTCAAAAAGCCTGCGATCGAGCCCATCGCCTCCAAACGAGTGGTGTACATTTTATTATTTCGTTCCGAGAAAGGCGGCAACAGAATCAAACCGCCGTCCTTTCTGGCAAGATCCCAGTCCTTACCGCTGCCGATATGGTCGATCAAGGAACGGTAATTGTTGTTCGCCAACAGACCTACGGTCGTGATGCCAGAGTTCACCATATTGGAAAGCACGAAATCGATCAAACGATATCTTCCGCCGAACGGAATGGACGCCATCGTTCTTCTGCGAACGAGCTCCGGCACCGTTTCTTCGTGCATGTTAGAAAAGATAATACCGATTGCAGATGTAGCCATATTGATTTTCCCTCCTTACTCTAAAATGTCTTTTTCGTGTTTCTGTCCTTGGGAAACGGTTACGCCGTCTGCAACGGTGAGTCCTCTACCCAAAACCACGATTTCCGCATCGGGATTTTTCTCAACGCCGATTTTCGCATTCTTGCCGATGGTGACGTTCTCGTCGATGACGGCATATGAAACGATAGCGTTCGCTTTCACGACACTGCTTGCCAAAATCACGGCATCTTTGACGATTGCGCCTTCTTCCACGATGACATTGCTCCCTAAAACGGAATTTTCGACCGTACCATAAATTTCACAACCGAGCGCGACCATAGCATTCTTCACGACACCGTTTTTTCCGATATGTTCGGGCGGAGCCAAAGGATTCCGAGAATGAATCTTCCACGCCTTATCACCGACGTCGAACTCGGGATTATCTCCGAGCAGATCCATGTTCGCTTGCCAAAGGGACGAAATCGTACCTACGTCTTTCCAATACCCGGCGAAACGATAAGCAAACATCTTTTCTCCGGCGTTGAGCATTGCAGGCAAAACGTCTTTCCCGAAATCTTTGGAGGAATTCGGATTCGCTTCATCTTCTTCGAGATATTTGAACAGTTTATCGGCGGTAAAGATATAAATACCCATGGACGCCAACGTGCTTTTAGGCTTCTTCGGCTTTTCCTCGAATTGATAAATCGCCCCGTTCGCGTTGGTGTTGAGAATACCGAAACGAGAAGCTTCGCTGAGCGGAACGTCGATTGCGGCAATCGTGCAATCCGCACCGGTCGCTTTATGCGCCTCCAACATCGCGGCATAGTCCATTTTATAAATGTGATCGCCGGAAAGAATTAGAACGTACTCCGGATTATACATTTTCATGAAATGCATATTTTGATAGATGGCATTCGCCGTACCCTCGTACCACGACGAACGCATTTTGGCTTGATAAGGCGACAGAATATGTACGCCTCCGTATGTCCGATCGAGATCCCACGGTTGTCCGTTGCCGATATATTCATTGAGAACAAGTGGTTGATACTGGGTAAGCACCCCTACGGTGTCGATTCCGGAATTGATACAATTCGACAGCGGAAAATCGATGATTCGATATTTTGCTCCGAAAGCCACAGCCGGTTTGGCGATGTTTGTCGTTAACGCATACAAACGACTCCCTTGTCCGCCAGCCAAAAGCATGGCGACGCATTCTTTTTTTCTTTGCATATTAACCCCCTAAAAGTTTTTATTATTTAGTACATAATCGAAATGCTATGATGTCACTGCGACCTATTATACTACATATTTTTAAGAATTTCAAGACTATTTTGAAAAAAAGTTTGTCGATTTTGATAATTTTTTAATATTTTTTCGATATTATGCCATATCTCGCCGTTTTTCAGAAAAAACGGACACACGCAGAGTTAAAAAAGCTATGTCTGTCATTGCTCAATATTATGTCTTAAAAGTGCAGCAAAAAGCTACGTCTATCATAGCAATTATGTGTGACGTAGGTATACTATGTGAGTCATAATTTACGGATAGCTCTGTATCTTGCTAACGATTTGTTTTTCAAGATCCGTTGTACTTCCGTCGTTAGTAAAAATTACGGCGTTAATTTTTTGAAAATAGCCTACGGCATTTTCGCTATCGTAATCGAATTGCGTTTGTATCCGTCGCAAAGCATCTTCCTCCGTACAACGATCTCGCGTCGTAATAGCAGAAATACGAAGTTGCTTATTCCGAAGGATTACCCACGTTTCATCGAAAAAGTTTTCCCATTTCGACTCAAAAAGCAACGGAACTTCCGCGAATACGAGCACGCTTTCCGCCGCTGCCATATCGCGTTGTAACCACTCCAAAATCAACGGATGCGCGACGACGTTCAACCGCTCCCTTGCCGTCTCATCGGCAAAAACAATATTCGCGAGAGCTTGTTTATCGATTCGGTTTTCTATAACGACGTTCGGAAATAATCGAGCGATTGTTTGAACGTACGTCGGCGTTTGTATAATGCGTCGATAGATTTCATCGCAGGAAAACACCGGAAAATTGTATTTTTTTATTATATCGATAGCAAGGCTTTTTCCGCTACCGATTCCGCCGGTGATTGCAATCTTTTTTCTTTTCATAATCATCATTTTGCGGTAAACCAATTTTTCCCCATACAAACTTCTACGGTCAACGGAACGCGTAAAGAAACGACATTTTCCATTTCCGTTTTTAAAAGCGCGGCAACCGCTTCCGCCTCTTCTACGGGAGAATCGATAACCAATTCGTCGTGTACTTGCAAAACGAGTTTTGCTTTATATTTTCCTTGCTTCAACTTTTCGTGTACATGGAGCATGGCAACTTTGATAATATCCGCGCTCGCTCCTTGCATGGGCATGTTCATCGCCGCGCGCTCTCCGAAAGAACGAATATTGTAATTAGAGGACCGAATTTCGTTGATAACTCGACGTCTACCGAACATAGTCGTCACATATCCGTCGCGAGCGGCTTTTTCGACGTTCGCTTCCATATACATTTTGATCTCCGGATAAGCGTCAAAATACCGTTCAATATACTTCTTGGCTTTTTGAGGCGTAGTATTCAAGTCGTTTGCCAATCCGAACGCGCTGATTCCGTAAATAATCCCGAAATTGACCGCCTTCGCTTGCTGACGCAATTCTTCCGTTACGTCACATACGGGAATATTGAATACTTGTGACGCCGTAATCGCATGGATATCTTTTTCGGCGCAATACGCCCGAATCAATGCCTTACAATCGGATAAATGCGCCAATAAACGAAGTTCTATTTGAGAATAATCGGCATCGATTAAAACATTCCCCGGTTTTGCGATAAACAGCTTCCGAAGTTCGCGCCCTTCGTTTGTTCGAATCGGAATATTTTGTAAATTCGGATTCGAACTGGACAAACGCCCCGTTTGCGTTAAACTTTGGTTATACGTCGTATGCACTTTTCCGTCTATAAGCAACGGCTTGAAGCCGTCGATATACGTCGAGTTCAATTTCTGAATCTTACGGTATCGTAATAAATGCCGTACGATTTCTGAGTTTTCCGCATATTTCTCTAATTCCTCCGCGGTCGTCTTATAGCTTTTGCTGTCTTTATTCTTTCTAACTCCGTCGCCGATTTTTAACTTTTCAAAAAGAATCCTTCCCAACTGTTGCGTAGAATTGATATTAAACGTTTCTCCCGCTAAGCGAAAAATTTCTGTCGTTAACTTGTTGATCTCTTCGTTGTAGCGTTTTGACAGATCGAACAACGCCTCGGTATCTACGCAAACGCCTTCCGTTTCCATTTCGTACAATACTCGAACCAACGGTAATTCCATCTCATAATACAACTTTTTTTCCTGCTCGCCCAAACGTGTGATGTACTCGTTCCTCAATTGCGCGAGCGAATAAGCTTTGTTTCGCTCCGGCAAAGAGAAACTACTGATACAGAAATCTACATCATAGGCATTTCCTAATCCGTCCGCTAAATATTTCAGAACGGAAACGTCCTCGTATGCCGAGCAAAAGTCAACGCCCGACATGCGCGCTCTGCGCATTACGTCTTTTACGTTATAAGCAACGATCGTATTTTCAGGTCGAAAAACTTCCGATAAAATCGACGACAATTGATTTTCAAAAAAGCCGATATCCAGCAATTCGTTCTTGATCGGCAAAACAAGTTCTTCCAAAACGTTCGAATTTGCCCAATAGAGTCGAATTTCCTTATCTCGCCAATCTAACGACACGATATGCGACGAATGCGTTCTTATTTTACCTAATGCCTCGTCTATCGTTGAGGGACAATACTCCGTTATTGTTACGGAATCGGCACTCAGAGCCGCCGCTTGCTCGGTTTCACTCAAATAAATATCCTTGCTAACCAAACTTCTGAATTCCAATTCCGCGAATTTATCTCGCACGGAGCGGTCGAACGGCATTTTCAAAACGCAATCGGAAAGCGTAATATCCATCGGAACGTTTACATTGATCGTTGCAAGTTTTCGAGAAAAATAAGCGATGTCTTTGTTGTCCGCCAGTTTTTTATGCAACGCGCCCTTTATCTCGTCCAAATGTGCGTATACGTTGTCTAAATCTCCATATTTTTCCAATAGATCCTTCGCAGTTTTTTCTCCTACGCCCGGAACGCCGGGGATATTGTCCGACTTATCGCCCATTAAAGACTTCAGGTCTATAATTTGCGCGGGCGTTAAACCGATTTCATCGTAAAAGTTATCTGCGGTCAGTTCCAAAATATCGCTGACGCCTTTTTTGGTAAAACAAACGTTGGTGGACGCATCTACGAGCTGATAAGAGTCCCTATCGCCGGTGTAGATATATGTTTGCGCGGAAAACCTTTTTGCCAACGTACCGATTAAATCGTCCGCCTCATATCCCTCCTGTTCACAAACCATAATACCCATCATGCGGAGCACTTCTTTCAAGATCGGTACCTGCACCACCAAATCGTCGGGCATCGGTTTTCTGCCGGCTTTATAGTCGGTATACATTTTATGCCTAAACGTCGGCGCGTGCAAATCAAACGCAACGGCGGCATGAGTCGGTTTTTTATCGGCAACGATGCGCAAAAACAGTTTTACAAAACCGAAAACGCCGTTCGTCGGCGTTCCGTCTTTCGTAGTGAATACGGGAGTCGCAAAAAACGCACGATTTAACAAGCTGTTTCCGTCAATCAAAATCAATTTTTCCATGAATTATTAAAATCCTTGTGTGATAATAATACTATTTTACCACGAAAATGAAAAAATCGCAAGAGAATATAAAAAAAATTTAAAAAATTTATTAAAATCCATTGAAAAACACTTGCATTATTTTTGCGAATCGTATATAATAATAAAGCTTTCAGTTGATTGCGCCGAAGTGGTGGAATGGCAGACGCGATGGACTCAAAATCCATTGTTGGCGACAACGTGTGGGTTCAAGTCCCACCTTCGGCACCATTAGAATGCAAGTTAGATCATTAAGATTTGACTTGCATTTTTTTAGTTGTTCCGCTTGCGTCGAAGCCTTTTCCGTTTAACGGAGCTTTTTGCACAACTTTTCGGAAAATCCCAAAAAATGAATTGACTTTTTCAATTTTTGTCGTTACAATATAGTTATGAAAAAAGATACTTATTACACTGAACGCAATATCCGCGATTTAGATAAAATCGACGAGCTCTTAAAGGAGCTCCCCCCCTTTTGCGAAGACTACTTTTTAGGAATCGAATCGAGAACCAGTACCCAAACACGTCTGAAATACGCCTACGACCTGCGGATATTTTTTGACTTCCTTTGCAAAAAGAAATTCAAAAAATTAGAAGTTACTGATTTGACTTTACGTGAATTGGAAACCGTTTCGCATCACGATTTGGAATTTTTCTTAAGCTATCTCTCCAATTATCGTTTTCGCGATAAGCGACTTTCCTGCGACGAGTGCGCAAAAGCGCGAAAGCTTTCGGCGGTGCGCGCGCTTTTCAAATATTTTTTCAATAACGATATGATCGAAGTCGACAACTCCGCAAAAGTCGTGACGCCGAAGCTCCATGAAAAGGAAATTATCCGCTTGGATGCAAACGAGGTCTCCGAATTGCTTCACACCGCCGAAACCGGTAACGGACTTACCCGACATGCAAGCGGATATCACAACAAAACGCATATTCGCGATACGGCGATTCTTACTCTGTTTTTGGGAACGGGAATCCGTATCAGCGAGCTGGTCGGCTTGGATAACGACAGTTTCAATTTTGCCGATAATTCCTTTTTGGTGACTCGCAAAGGCGGAAATCAAACGATTTTATACTTTTCCGACGAAGTTAAATACGCTTTACAGGAATATATTGTAGAAAAAAATAACGATCCGCGCGTTCCCGAAGAAGAAAAAGCGTTTTTCCTTTCTATGCAGTACAAGCGTATTAACGTTCGCTCCGTAGAGATTTTGGTCAAAAAGTATAGCCGCATTGCATCTCCGTTAAAAAAAATCACACCGCACAAGTTGCGAAGCACGTACGGCACTCGGCTCTATAACGAAACGGGCGATATTTACATCGTCGCAGACGTTTTAGGTCATCGCGACGTCAACACAACGAAAAAGCACTATGCGGCAATTACGGAGGAGAATCGCAAAAGAGTTGCCGACGCCGTTAAATTGCACCAAGACTCTCTCCCTGACAAAAAATAGGAACTATGATTGACAATATTAAAAAAGAACTGGAAAAAATCTATATCATTCAACCGATTACGCATGACAACGCAGAAAAATATTCCGTTTTGCAACAAGAAGCCGTTTCGCTCATCAAAAGCGCAGGCGCGCTCTACGCCGGTACGCTTTATCAAAAAGTTCACGAAATCAATCCGGCAACATTTATCGGAGCAGGAAAACTCGCGGAGCTCAACGAACTTCTTTACGGGTTGGAGGGTATCACCGTATTGTTCAACGGGGAGCTTTCCCCCTCGCAAACGCTGAATATTTCTGCCGCGTTAAACGACAGAAAGGTCATCGATCGAACGACGCTCATTTTGGATATTTTCGCAAAAAACGCTAAAAGCAACGAAGGTAAACTACAAGTCGAATTGGCGCAATTAAAGTATCTCTATCCTCGCTTAAAAGGCAAGGGAGCGGCATTATCCAAGCTTGGCGGCGGTATCGGTACACGCGGACCGGGCGAAACGAAATTGGAAACCGATCGACGTTATATCCGCACTCGGTTGCGCTATTTGGAGAACCGTTTGAAAGAAATCGAAAAACGCCGAGCGTTGCAAATCGCTCGACGAAAAAAGGACAACGCCTTGACGATTGCGCTCGTCGGATATACCAATACGGGGAAATCTACGCTAATGAATTTGCTCACGGGCGCGGATATTTATGCGAAAGACGAATTGTTCGCGACGCTCGACCCGACTGCGCGTCAATTTACCATCGACGGAATTCCTTTTTTTCTCGTGGACACGGTCGGATTTTTGCAAGATTTGCCGCATAATTTGATCGAAGCCTTTCACTCCACTCTCGAAAGCGCGTTAAATTGCGATTTAGCTCTCGTCGTATGCGACGCGACGGGCGAATTCGATATGCAACTCGAAACCACGTTGAAAACCTTAAACGAATTGCATTTTTCCTCCCCCTATCTTGTTCTTATGAACAAATGCGAAAATGTGCACGACGAGACATTGTTTCCCTACGGAAGCATTTCCATTTCAGCCAAGAAAAACCTCGGCATCGATACATTAAAGAAAGAAATTCTGCAAGTTTTCAAAAATGAATTCGTATTCTGTGAATTGTTTATTCCCTATACGCAAATAAATGCCTACAATGCAAAAAAATCCTGCGTAATCGAACAAAAAGTAGAGTTCCTTGACGACGGACAAGCCGTCCGTGCGGTAATTCCGACACGCTACAGTGACCAATTTACCGAATTCATTAAAAAAATATAATACGAACAACGCTCCGAGTGAACCGCTCGGAGCGTTCCTATGTAACATCACTTTTGATTTTTCAGTATTCTTACGCAGCAATCTTTTATAACACCGCATTGCGTTTCGTATTTGATTTGCTTATATACTCGAAAACCACATTTTTCTTGTACTCGTTTCGATTGTTCGTTATCGAGGAAATGTCCGCAAAGCAAAAACTCCAGTTGCTCGTCCTCGAACAGATAATGAACAACAGCGTTTACTGCCTCGGGCATCAATCCGCGGCCCCAGTAAGCCTTGGAAAGCACGAACCCGAGTTCTCTGCCGCGTTTCTCCTGCAATTCCGTAAATTCTTCCTCTTTATACTTTTCTACGCCCAAAGAGCCTATTGTTTTCCCGTCGTACACCAATGCGAAAGTCTTTTTCTTCTCGATAAAATTTTGTAAAATCGACAAAGACTCTTCTTTATTTTTATGCGGCAACCAGCCTGCCATTTGTCCGACTCCGTCCACGCTTGCATATTCATAAAAATCGTCTAAATCCTCCAACTTCCACGCGCGCAACGTCAGTCGCTCTGTTTTTAATACGACGTTTGATATATCAATTATTGCATTCATGGCGCACACTCCTTACTCTTTATATTCGTCGGGATTCATGTAAATTTTGTCAATTTTAATGGATGCCACATCCTCCATTTGAATGCACTTTCCGCAATTATCGCAAACCTTGAGCGGATCCAAATCGCAAGTCTCGCATTCCAAGCAACCGATGCACTCCCTTTCGTACAGTACGCATTTTTGTATATGTTCTTTTTCCATAAAACGCCTCCAAAATACTCTTTTCTACTATTATAGCAAAAATTTTCAAAAAATCAAGCGTTTTTCATAAACATTTGTTTGCATTTTGTCGAAAAATGTGTTATAATATCAATAGTATATTATAACGAGGCATAAAAAATGGTAAATGAAGAAAAATTAATTAAAGTAATGGATTACATTCGTAGATTTTCGGAAGAGAACGGTTATATGCCTTCCGTACGTGAAATTGCAAAAGAATGCGGCATAAAGTCAACGGCAACCGTTCACAGTTATTTGGAACGTTTGCAAGATAAAGGGTTCTTGAGTAAAGCTACCAATAAAAAACGTTCGGTTACTATCGGAAAAGGCAACGGAGTTTCCATCCCGTTGATTGGTACCATTACGGCAGGGCAACCGATTTTCGCCTATGAAAACTATGAAGATTACTATACGTTCCCCGCGAACGAATTTAGAGGCGATGAATTGTTTATGTTGCGCGTAGAAGGAGAATCCATGATTGAGGCAGGTATTTTCGACGGCGACAAAATTATCGTTCGTCGCCAACCGACGGCATATTTGAACGAAATCGTCGTTGCACTGATCGAAGATTCCACTACGGTAAAACGTTTGACGGAAATTAGTGCCGAACGCGTTGTGTTGCATCCCGAGAACGCAACGATGTCCGATTTCGTTTATCGCCCCGAAGAAGTTCGAATCCTCGGAAAAGTCATAGGATTGATACGCAACGATATCTGCTGACGTTACTACGAAGGCAAAAGCTGCCCCAACGGAAAATTCCGTTGGGGCTATCGCTTTCTTATAAGCCTTTCAAATATTCAATTTCAAACGGGGTCAACGGACGAATCTCCCCTCGGTTCAAACCTTTAAGCTGCAATTGCCCGATGCTGACGCGTCTCAAAAGCGTGATGTTTTTCCCGATCGATTCGAACATACGGCGCACCTGGCGATTCTTTCCCTCGGTAATGGTAATATGCACCTTAGTGTAATCTTTATGCGTTTCTACAATATGCGCTTTGCATTTTTTCGTAAGCATACCATCCAACTCCACCCCGGAGCGCAAAGGATTCAAATCCTTTTCCGTCATCGTTCCCTCAACCTTGACCATATAAGTTTTGGAAATTTCATTGCTCGGATGCGTCAAACGGAAAACTAAATCGCCGTCGTTGGTAAAAAGTAGCAATCCTTCCGTCTCATAATCCAAACGTCCGACCGGAAATACTCTTCCGACCGTTTTGGGCAACAAATCCATCACGGTCTTTCTGCCCCGATCGTCCGATACCGTACAAATTACGCCTTTCGGCTTATTCATAATATAATATTCAAGTTGAGTTTCCTTCGTCTCCACGGGAACATCGTCCACGGCCACGAGATCGCCTTCTTCTACGTTCACTCCGAGCGTCGCTACGACGCCGTTGATCGTCACTCTGCCGTCCTCTATTAGTTTGTCTGCATGACGCCGACTCGCTATGCCTTTGTCCGCTAAAAATTTATTGATTCTCATAAAATGCCTTCTTTGGAATTATTTATACTTATAGTTTATATAAATTTTCGGAAAAAAGCAACTGTTTTGCGAGATATAATTCAAATTGTCCGATGATTTCATCCTTTTTTTTTCGAGCGGTACAGTTTTCATTCGGGATAATTCGATATTTCAGGCAATCCTTTTCTTCTTCGAGCAACGGATAAAAATAATCTCGCTTGGTTACTGCTTGTACAGACTCTTTACCGTTTTTTACCTCGATCGGTGTATTCCCGTCTACTAATTTTTCGTAGGAATAACAGGAAAAAGCATCGTCTAACAGTTTGCACGAGCGTTCGTACATTGCACCACAATTCAAAACCGTAGAGACAAGCGTCATTCCGTCGCGTTCTGCCGCCGCTACGAGACACCGCCCCGCTTGTTTCGTATACCCCGTTTTTACGCCGATACCGCCTTCGCATAAGCGTAACATCTTATTTTTATTGCTCCAATGCCTTGGCTCGTAATATCGCGTAGCAACAATCTCGCGAAAAACAGTATTATGCATGGCATAGCATGTAATGAGTGTCAAATCATGCGCAGTAGTAAAATGCCCTGCGCACGGTAAACCGTGCGGATTGGCAAAATGGCTATGAAACGCGCCGGCTTTTTGTGCCGTTTGATTCATTTTTACCGAAAATTTCCCTTCCGAGCCTGCGCTAAAAATCGCCAAAGCTGTCGCGCAGTCATTCCCGGAGCGTAGCATAAGGCCGTATAACAAATCTTTTACGGAATACCTATCCCCTTTCTGCAAATATACGGAAGAGCCTTCCACGCCTATGGCTTCTTCCGGAATCTCGAATTCCGTATCGAGCGATACGGGCAACTCCAATACCGTAATTGCCGTTACAATTTTTGTCGTGCTTGCCATAGGTAAACGTACGTCACCGCTTTTTTCAAACAAAACACGGCGACTGTTCATTTCCATAACGCATTCCGCAACTCCTTCTGAATAATTTGTCGCCGCATCGGCAAACGTTAGAACGCAAACGGGCAAATACGCCGTAAAGACAAAAGCGAAAACGAAGCTAACGATTAAAGTTTTCCAAACAAATTTAGGCATTTCCGTTTGAATCCTTCACGACGATATCGCGAAGGATTTCTCCTGCGCGTTCGATTAAGTTATCGATAGGTTCGTCGGTAATACGCAAAATTCGACAAGAATTCCCGTCGTCGACCAGAAACCCCATCGGCTTCATGCTGACCACGGCGCCGCTTCCGCCTGCAAACGGAAACTCATTTGTTTCTTTTACGACTTTTACGTCACCGTATTCGCCTCCACCGCTCAAGTTCCCTAAAGTCACTTTGGAAAACGGAATGATTTGTAAACCGCTCGCCGTAACGATTGGTTTTCCGATAACCATGTTTACGTCTGCCAGTTCGTCCAATTTTTCCAACGACGCATCGATTAAATTACTGATTTTTTGATTCTTTTCCGACATATAATTTGTAGTTTCTCCCTCAAAAACAATATAAAATTCCGCAATAGCATAAACAAATTAGAAAATAACGTACACCGCAAAGTAATTTTTAGATTTTCACCGTCGGTCAGCAGGATTGCATTGCGCACGCCGCGTCGATTACCGCTCCTGAATAATAGAAAGCACCGTATTCCCGCGTGCGTCGCAAGCATCGCTTGTAAATATTCCGCCCCCGTTTCCGTCGTTAACATAAACGATTTTAGTCGGAAACTTTTCAAAAACGAGAAACGTTTCCGTTCGTTGTTCAATTGTCGATAAGGAATCAAGACTGCTCGTTTTTCTGAGCTGTGTACAGCGATTCCGCCGTTATAGGTCGCAATATATCCGCCGGAAAGTTTTATAATTTTGTAACCGTATACCGCAAACGCGAATTTTCTACCCAATACATCGTAATAGACGTTTGTCTCTAAAAATATCGGCATAAACAGAACAGCGAAAACGGACAGCAACACAACAACGACCAAAAAGAACCCACCCATATCAACAATATGGGCAGGTTCGAAAAAAATATGTATATGCGTGTTTATTGAATTTTTATAATACCGTCCTCGATATCCTTTAAGAAATCAGGCAACTCGAAACCGTCCGTATTCGTTTGCGTTGGCGCAAGATCCGCTTGCTCGTCGAGCGGCAACAAATCCGGATCGGCATCGGGATTATAGACGTCTTTTTCGTACAAATAGTTACTGGACGTTTCTTCCAAAGCATTCAATTCTGCAATTTTCTTCATCAAGTCTTCATAGTCCGGCAATTCCGACAACGCTTTCAGTTTGAATCTCTTCAAGAAATTGTCCGTCGTTGCATATTGCACGGGACGCCCGGGCGAATCTTTTCTACCGCAAGGCGTAATCATATCCAAACTCAACAAGGTAGAAATCGCATAATCGCTATTGATACCGCGCACGGATTCTAACTCACCGCGCGTGATCGGTTGTTTGTACGCCACGATTGCCGCGCATTCCAAAATCGTTTTCGTAAATTCCTTTTCGCGAATCGGCATTAAGACCTGTGAAATTAAATCCTTATATTCCGGATTCGTGGCAAATTGTAATTTATGATTAAAGTTCAAAAGCCGAATACCGCAAACGCCCGTATACTTCTTTTCGAGTTGATGAACCGCTTCGTCGACTTCTTTCTTGCTGACGTCGAGTTTTTCTCGCAACAAATCTACGGGAACGGCGTCGCCTGCTGCAAACAATATAGCCTCAATTATATTCGTCAATTTCTCCAATTTCTTCGTCCTCACTTCTATTAGGATTTTTCTTAATCGTAATCGACGCGAACATTTCTTCCTGTTCCACGACGATAAATTGGTGTTTCAAAAGTTCCAACAACGCCTGAAACGTTGTCACGATTTCCGCCGTAGCCGAATCGTTTTCAAATAGTTCTTCGAATTGTAACGATTCTTTCGACGAAACTGTTTCCCGAATTTTTTTAATTTTATCCCGAACCGTATATACGTCTTTAGGAATTTCTCGCGGCAGAGGAGCGGCTTTTTTCTCCCCCTCCAAACGCATAAGCATTTTCGTAAACGCTTTCATCAAGCCGTCCAGCGTTAAATCCTTATATTGCACTTGTACGCCTGTCAGATCTTTGTCCGGTTTTTTGAAAAAATATCCAACCGTTTCACGCTCTTTGAGCTTTTCGGCTTCCTCTTTGAGCATTTGATATTCCTCAAGCGTACGAATAAGCTCCTGTTGAGGATCGTCGTCTTCATCGTAATAGTCTCCGAAATCGTCATCGGGAGGCGGAACGAGGCTTCGAGCCTTAATATCGATGATCGTAGCGGCGATATTCAAATATTCGCTTGCTTTTTCGATATCCAAATACGGGAGTCCTTTCATGTACAAAAGGAATTGCTCCGTTACTTGAGAAACGAAAATATCTTTTATTTCAATTTCTTCCTGTTTTATCAGATGTAGCAACAAATCGAGCGGACCTTCGAAATTATCGAGTACCGTCGTATAGTCTACTTCCGTTTCAAAATTTTTAACAGAATCTACCGTTAACTTATCCATTTATCTCTCCATTTTTCATAGTATCAGAAAATAAATCCGAAAATCAAAGTCCAAAACTGCGTAATCGGCCAACCGAGAATATCGACGGCAAAGCTCATCAAATAGCTCAGCACATCCAAATACTGCAAGGACGGAACGCGATCGGCAACAACACCGAGTAAAATAAGTCCCATTAAGATATAGGAGCCGTATTGCCGTAAAAACCAATATACTTTTCCGCGTTTTTTCGTAAGCGCATCCATCATTCTAAAGCCGTCAAGCGGATATACGGGCAGCAAATTGAACACACAAAAACTCAATGAATAGGCAAATAAGCAATAAAATAATTTAAAGAAAAATATTGCCGCATACGTACCTGCCACAATCGGCAACAAAAAATAGCACACTAAAAAAAATATCGGATAAAGCAAAAATGCCATTGCGTAATTCATTGTCACGCCTGCCGCCGATGTTAAAAAACAACCTTTTCGGTAATTGTGAAAATTCAGCGGATTAATCGGAACGGGTTTCGCCCACCCGAATCCGGCCACTGCGAATAATACAGCCCCCAAAGGATCGAGATGTTTTATCGGATTCAATGTCATTCTTCCTTCGAATTTTGCCGTCGGATCGCCGCATTTATAAGCGACGAACGCATGCGCGAATTCGTGAAAAGATATAACGACGATAACAGCCAGAAAAGAGGCAAGAAGTTCAATAAAATAATCCATAATATAATTATTATATCATACAAGCAAAAAAAAATCAAGTGCGCGATATAAAAAATTTGTGATTTGCCAAACATTTTTCAATAATTTTGACAACTTTTTGGAACTTTTTGAAACAGTGCAATGAATACCGCCCGAAGGCGGTATTCATTGCACTGTTTTATTTGCTGTATTCGAACAATATTTCCATGCTCTTATCCGTAAAGTTGGAAAGCTCTTCGGCATTCAATTGCTTATAAGAAAGCATCGCTAAATAATAAATTTGATTGATCAAAACCTTTTGTTTTTCTTCCGTTTGACGTAAAAGTCCTGCCACAACGGGATTCGTAAGGTTCAAAACCAATGTTGCGTTCTTCGCGGGATCCGCTTGCTCCATGCCGTAAAAACTATTCATCTCCGACATTCTGCGCATGAATTCCTCTACGTTGACGATCGCAGGCAATTTCGCGCTCTTAAATTTCTCTGCTTTAACCTGAATTTCTTGATTGATAAGGTGCTTTTTCACCGTCTCGATTAATTCTTTTTGTTCTTCTTCCGATACGGCATCGCCTTTTAATGCTCCGTCAATGTCAGCGTCGATACGAACGAAACGACACTTTTTCGGATTTTTATATTCCAGGAAGCTTACGAAATGTGAATCGATGTACGTATCGCAAACAATCGCGTCTAAACCTGCGTCTTTGAACATCGAAATATATTGCGCTTGCTGTATTTCGTCCGAAACATAATAAATGGCTTTTGGTTGAATGCCTTCTTTCGCAGCTTCGTCCGTTACCTCTTCTCCGAAATATTCATTTACGGGTTTATAGACACCGTCCAAATTTTTGAAAATCAGAATATCCTTCACTTTATCGTAAAAGTCTTCGTCTTTCAAACAACCGAACTTGATAAAAGTGGAAATATCTTTCCAACATTTTTCATACTTCTCTCTGTCATTCTTAAACAGAGCCGTCAACTTGTCTGCAACCTTTTTGGTAATATGCTTGGATATCTTTTGTACTTGGCGATCGTTTTGTAAAAAACTTCTCGATACGTTCAAAGGAATATCCGGACAATCGATGACGCCGTTCAGCAACATCAAAAACTCGGGAATCACTTCTTTGATATTGTCTGCAATGAATACTTGATTGCAGTACAGCTTTACCTGTCCTTTCTCGAGTTGTACTTGCTGTTTCTTTACCTGAGGGAAATATAAAATCCCTTTCAGATTGAACGGATAGTCCATATTCAAATGAATCCAGAACAAAGGTTCGCTGTAATCCATGAAAGTCTGCGAATAGAAATTTTTATATTCTTCTTCCGTACAATCTTTCGGATCTTTCAAATACAACGGCGTCGTGTTGTTGATAGGCTTATCGGATTCTTCTCCTTTAGGATTCAAATAAATATCGTACGGCATGAAGGAGCAATATTTATTCAGCAATTCGCGAATACGGTATTCTTTGAGGAACTCTTCTTCGCCTTCCGCCAAATGCATAACGATTTTCGTGCCGCGTTCCGCTTTGTCCGTATCGGAGATTTTATAAGTAGCATTTCCGTCCGATTCCCAATGCACGGCAGGTTCGTCTTTGTAGCTCTTCGTATCGATTTCAACCAAATTAGAAACCATATACGCAGAATAGAACCCCAACCCGAAATGCCCTATAATGCCGTCTCCGGACGCTTTTTCATATTTTTGAATAAAGTCCTCTGCCCCTGAGAAAGCGATCTGCGTGATGTATTTTTCGACTTCTTCCGCCGTCATACCGATACCGTTGTCTTCGATGGTCAGAGTCTTCGCGGCTTCGTCAATGGAAACGTTAATCCTATATCCGTTTTCTTCCTTTTCGGCTTCGCCCAATTCCGCTAACTTTTTATGCTTCGTTATTGCATCGACGCCATTGGCTACAATTTCACGTAAGAAAATATCTTTATCGGAATATAACCATTTTTTGATGATCGGCATCATATTTTCGCTTGAAATTTTAATTTTTCCTTGTTTTTTCATACAAAAACTCCTTGCAACATTTTTTTAACATTTATTTATACACTAAAAAATCTGCTTTTAATCAATAAAAGCAGATTTTTTACTATTCTTTCAAGTATTCTTCGAGTAAAACAATCAGGAGTTCTTATTAAGCAAATCCGCAATCGATACGCCGCCAAGTCCGCCTTCGTTCCATTCCGTCACTTCGTCGGCAGGTTTCTGCGTTCTAGGCTTTCTAACGCGTTCTTTCGTTTCACCGTCTTCCGTCTTAGCCGCTCTGGGTTTTCTCTCGAGGTTTTCGGGTTTCGGTTCGAGCGCCTTAATGGAAAGCGTCATTTTCTTCTCTTCGCAATCGAGCTTCAAAATCTTTGCGTCAACTTCCTGACCGATTGCAAGAACTGCAGTGGGATTTTCCAAGAATTCATGAGAAATCTGAGAAACGTGCACTAAGCCGTCAATGCCTTTTTCTACTTCCACGAATGCACCGAAAGGTACGATACGCACGACTTTACCGTGAATTACGTCACCTTCCTGATACTTCTCGCCTGCAAGATCCCAAGGCTGCGCCTGAAGCTGCTTATAACCGATAGAAACCTTCTTCGCTTCTTCGTCGATTTTAAGCACTTTGAATTGATACTTCTTACCGATTTCAAGAACATCTGTAACAGATTTTACACCCGTCCAAGAAAGATCGGAAATGTGGGCAAGACAATCGAATCCGTTTACGGACACAAATGCGCCGAATGCCGTTACTCTTTCAACTTTACCTTCTACGATGTCGTCCACATGGATATTCGCGAAGAATTCCGCTTCTTTAGCGGCTCTTGCGGCTTCTTTCGCCGCACGTTCTTCCTCGATGATAGTACGCTGAGAAGCGATAATTTCTTTTCTTCTCTCTGTCTTAACTTCAATAAGTCGGAGACGCAATTTCTTGCCGACGTACTTATCGAGTTCTTTTACGTAACCCGAACGAATTTCACGCGCGGGAACAAATACCGTATAAGAACCGAGTTCCGAAGTCAAACCGCCCTTGTTGAATCCGGTGCATACGACTTCGAAATCTTTGCCGCTTTGAATATCGGCGATCAGAGCTTCCTCTTCCTTGATCTTCTTGATCTGCTTCTGAGAAAGTTTTACGGGATTAATCGCTACAACCATAAGTTCGATTTCTTCGCCCAATTTCGCATTAAAATCGTCTTTGTTGTAAACTTCGCAGTCTACTTCGTCTTTGTCAAGAAGAATTTCTTTCTTGGCAAGAGGGAGCAATACTGCCACACCCGTATCGTCTGCCGACGAAATCGTAGCCTTCACCAACTGTCCTTTCTTGAACTTCGGTTGACTGTCCATGTTCGCAACGACTTCAGCCATCGTTGCTTTTGCTTCTGTTTCCATTTCCATCTTTAATAGAACCTCCTGAGTTTGCGAGTTAGGGGTGCTTGCACCCGTAACTATACCTACCTTTTTAAATCTTTTGATTGTTTTATAATCGAAGTCGACAGAACTCCCCAAACGAAATACGTCGGAACAATTCGCCGCGCAGATCTCATACAGTTTGTTCGTATTGCTACTATTCAAACCTCCGAGAACCAAAACGGCGTCACATTCTTTCGATAATTCGGCTGCTTCATTTTGCCTTCCTATAGTAGTATAGCAAATTGTTTCAAAAACTTCAACTGTTTTGCTACTCTTATTTTTAAGATTTTTAATAATTTTTTCAAATTTTTCCTTTGAATAGGTCGTTTGAGCCACTACACAGCACTCTTTCGACGATAAAATCGAAAAATTTTCGTTTTCGGAAGAAAATACATAAGCCGTATCTTCACACCAACCGTTTAAGCCGATTACCTCCGGATGCGTCTTTTCACCGACGATCACGATTGTCTTTCCGCGACGATGTTGCTCGTCAACGATGCGTTGCGTCCTACGAACGAATTCGCAAGTGCAATCGACAACGTGAATGTCCTTTTTCTTACATTCTTCGTAAACGGCTTTTCCGACACCGTGCGAACGGATAATCAACGTCGCCCCTTGCGGAACGTCGTCTAAGGTTTCCACCGTTCGAATCCCGCGTTCGGAAATAGAGCGTACAACGTCCGGATTATGAATAATCTCCCCGTAAATATATGCGTTTTCGGGTTCGATCGAAAATGCGGTATCGACCGCCCTTTTCACGCCGCGGCAAAAACCGCCATTTTTCATTACTACGATTTCCATTACGAATTTTTGCCCTTCTTTTTCCGTTCCAGATATGCCTTATGTTCCGCTTTCATATTCTCCATAGTCTCGCGAAGCATTTCATCGACCCGTAATACTTCTTCTTCGGAAAGTTTTCGACCGTAATATTCCGATAATTCGATCGGCTCGCCGATTAAAATATGCGTACAGCGAAACAATCTCGGCTTTTGATAAATGACCATCGGCACTATCGGACTCTTGGACTTAATCGCTAAAGCCGCCGCTCCGTGTTTAAACGGGAGAAACTCTTCCTTCGTCTTATTGCGCGTTCCTTCGGGGAATATCGCGATTTTTTCATCGTTTTTTAAGCATTTCAAGCAATCCAAAACGCTACGAACGTCGTGTCCGTCTCGAGTTACCATAATACATTTAACTTTTTTCGATAACCAACCGATCAAAAACATTTTCTCGATTGGCTTTTTTGCGACGAAGTGAATCCCCTCCCATGTCGTTCCCGCGACATAAATCGGATCCAGCAAGGTATAATGATTGGCGATATACACGCATGCACCGTCCGCGATTTTTTTATTCCCGTAATATCTGAACGGCTTGATTATATAATAGAGCGGAATCAAAATCACACGCAAAACGTTCATCAATCGTATAATGTGACGCCCCTTTTTGTTGGCTTTTACCGTAATCGAACCTTCCTTTTTCTTCGGTTGATCCGGATTCTTTCGTTTTTTTGATATCACCTTCTCTTCCATGCGTCTTCCCACCATTAAATTTTCGATTGAATCAGAGATTTTATTTTTGCCACGACCTCCTCGATTGTCATGTCGGACGTATCGATGACCAAAGCGTCTTCTGCCCGTACGAGCGGTGAAAACTCACGTTCGCTGTCCTGCTTATCTCGGAGCAAAATCTCGCTGTGTAAGGACTGAAAATCGACCGTTTCGCCACGAGCCGCAAGTTCCTTATATCGACGCATAGCGCGCACTTTGCTGTCCGCCGTTATGAAAAACTTATATTTCGCATCGGGCAACACCGCCGAACCGATGTCCCTGCCGTCGATGACACAGGACATTTTCCTTGCGATTTCCTTTTGCATTTCTACCATTTTCAAACGAACGGCTCTATGTGCGGAAATATCGGATGCCGCTATGGAAACGGGATTTTCACGAATTTTCTCGGAAACGTCCTCTCCGTCCAACATGGTATGCTGTTTGCCGTCGCGATATTCCACGCGAACGTCCAAAACAGGCAAAATTTTCTCTATCGCCGTTACGTCTTTCGGATCTACCCCCAAACGCAACGCTTTCAAACCGCAGGCACGATACATCGCACCCGTGTCCAAATACAAGATATTGTAATCTTTTGCCAAAGTTTTCGCCACAGTGCTCTTGCCGCTCCCGGCAGGTCCGTCCAAAGCGATATTGTAAATTTCCGAAATGTCTTTTCTCAACGCTCTTGCTCCCTTTTGATAAACGTGTTTTGCGAGTTTCGTACCATCGCCGAGCTCGGTAAGCAACATCAGTCGAATACACAATTTCAATCCGCCGTCAATATCCGGCTCTATTGCCGCGAACAACGGTGCGAAATCGTAACCGCTCTCCCTTGCCGCCTTTGCAGGATGATAGGAATGAATATCCGACGTCAAAGAAAACACGAAAGCACGAACTTCCTCTCTCTTCAACTCGTTCACCGCGAAAATTTCATCTAACAGCTCCTTAACGGAAACAGAAATTTCCTCTTTACAATCATTGGCAATCGTCGTTGCTCCCCGAATAACCGTCATCATAGGTACTCCTTGTTCATATCTAATATTAATATTATAACAAAAACTGCCGCTCGAAGTCAAGCTTTTCACATTGCGAGAGCGGATTTTTAAGAAATCGTATTTCCTGCGGCGAACCCGGTTGCAAATGCTATTTGCATATTAAATCCGCCCGTAAATGCGTCTACGTCTAAAACTTCGCCGCAAAAACGCACGCCTTTTTGTTTTTTACTCTCCATGGTTTTAGGATTAATTTCCGAAAGCGACACTCCGCCGGACGTAATAATCGCCTCTTCAAAACCTCGTAAGCCGCTCGCCTTCATCGGGAACGCCTTCAACGTTTTGACGAGCAAGAGCCGCTCTTCTTTGGTGAACACGCTCACGTTTTTCTTTTCGGAAATGCCGCATTTTGCAAGCACCGCGCCTATCAATTTTTGCGGCAATAACTCCACCAACGCATTGGAAATTTGCTTGTTTTTATACTTTTCAAAATCACGCAACAAGCGTTTGTCCAGAGTCTGCTCGTCAAGCGCCGGTTTTAAGTCCAAAAACAGCGAAACCTGCTTGATAGGCAAGCGATTGATCATCGACGACGTGGAAAGCACGATCGGTCCGGAAATCCCGAAATGCGTGAACAGCATCTCCCCGAAATCTTGGTATACAATTTTTTCGCCGCACTTCGCCGTCAAAGATACGTTTTTTAAGGCAACGCCTTGCAACTCTTTATACCAATTCCCTTCCAAATTCAAGCCGCAAAGTCCGCTTTTCAGCTCGGAAACGGTATGCCCGAACTTCTTCGCAAAAACATATCCGTCCCCCGTAGAACCCGTTGCAGGATAGCTGACACCTCCCGTCGCCACGATAACGTCGGTGAATGTATAGCTTCCTTTGCTCGTTTTAACTATTATGTCAGACGAAGTAATTATGTCTGACATAGCACACTGTATATCTTCGACTTTTTCATTCAAGCAAATCACCACACCGACTCCTTTACAAGCACGCTCCAACGTCTTGGTAACGTCGCTCGCATGGTCGGAAACGGGGAAAGCACGGTTGCCGCGCTCTACCTTCACAGGCATTCCGTTCGATTCAAAAAATTCGATGGATTTTTTAGGCGGAAAGGAATACAACACGCCCGTCAAAAACTTTTGTCCGCGTACGACGTTCTGCAAAAACTCGTCGGGTAAAACGTCGTTGGTGAAATTGCATCTGCCCTTCCCCGTAATGTATATCTTTTTGCCGAGTTTTTCATTCTTCTCAAACAGCGTTACGTCGTGTCCGTTTTTCGCGGCTGCATACGCCGCCATCAAGCCGGCAGCTCCGCCACCGATTACACATACTTTCTTCATGTTCTACCTCCGTATCACATAAAAGCACGCAACCGATACCCTCGTATCGGTTGCGCTTTGCGTACCTTCTAAGTTTATACGCTTACTTACCTTCTTTCTTCCGATTTATACGGGATAAACGTTGGATTTTGCAAGGTCACGATCAACGCCGTTCTTTTGCGCTTCTCTCCATTTGAAGAAGTTTTCGGCTACTTGTTCGAATACGGCGTAAGACAATACGTCTTCTTCCTTTTCGTAATAACCGAGTTCGATAACCTTCTTCTTGATTTCCTCGTATTCAGGCTGCAACAAGTCAGCAGGTCTGCACGTGATGCGTTCCGCACCTGCCAAAACCTTGGGTGCAACTTCTTCGTTCAAAGGCATCGGCAACGTGCCGTATTTCCCTGCAAACAAATCTCTCGTTTCCTTGGTAACCATCTTGTATCTTTCGCCCATAACGACGTTCATAACGGCTTGCGTGCCGACAATCTGCGACGAAGGCGTAACCAATGGCGGATAACCGCAGTCCTTTCTTACGTTCGGAACTTCTGCAAGACAATCCATCAATTTATCGACCTTACCTGCCTTTTCGAGCTGGTTGATAAGGTTGGAAAGCATACCGCCGGGAACTTGATACAACAACGTATTTACGTCGATTCCCTTCGATTTTTCGTTGAGAATCTTATCGTCCTTCAAACGTTTTTCAACCGTCTTGAAGTGTTTTACGATCGGCAACAACTTGTTGATGTCGATGCCCGTATCGTAAGGCGTGCCTTTCAACGTCGCCACGAGCGGCTCGGTTGCCGGCTGAGAAGTACCGTTGCCCAAAGGCGACAAAGCGGTATCTACGATGTCAACGCCTGCCAAAATCGCCATTAAGTAGGTCATATCGCCCGTACCCGTCGTATTGTGCGTATGCAAATGCAACTTCGTCGTGGGTTTCAAAGCCGCTTTCAACGCTTTTACGAGCGTATACGCACGGAAAGGCAACAACAAATTTGCCATATCTTTCAAACAGATATTATCCGCGCCGCGATCTTCGAGCTGTTTCGCAAGTTTTACGAAATATTCGTCGGTGAAAATTTCCTGTCCGTCTACGACTGCGCTCGTATAACAAATCGTCGCTTCGCAAACGCCGCCGTATTTCTTAATCGCCTGCATGGAAACTTCCAAGTTTCTCGGATCGTTCAACGCATCGAATACACGAATAACGCCAACGCCGTTTTCGACGGACTTCGCCACGAATTTTTCAACGACGTCATCGGCATAATGACGATAACCGAGCAAGTTCTGTCCTCTCAAAAGCATCTGAATGGGCGTTTTGAGATGCGATTTCAGCGTTCTCAAACGTTCCCAAGGGTCTTCGTTCAAATAGCGCAAGCAAGAGTCGAACGTTGCGCCGCCCCAAGCTTCGATGGAATAGTAACCGATTTCGTCGAGCTGTTCCAAAACGGGCAACATTTCGTCGATACGCATTCTGGTTGCCGCCTGCGACTGGTGCGCGTCACGCAAAATCGTTTCCGTCAGCATTACTTTTTTATTTTCAAAATTCAAATCCATAATATTCACCTCAAAAATTAGAAGAGCGACAACAAGAATCCGGCAGCGATAGCAGAACCGATTACGCCTGCCACGTTAGGTCCCATTGCGTGCATAAGCAAATGGTTGTTGGGATCGGTTTCTCTGCCGACGTCTTCGGAAATTCTCGCCGCCATGGGCACTGCGGATACACCTGCGCTACCGATAAGCGGATTGATTTTTCCCTTGGAAAGTTTGCACATCAAACGCCCCATCAACAAACCGCCGACCGTACCGCAACAGAATGCAACCAAACCAAGCGCGATAATCATCAACGTTTCCAACTGCAAGAACGTTCCGCCGTATGCTTTACAGCCGACCGAAACACCTAAGAAGATGGTAACGGTGTTCATCAAACCGTTCTGCGCCTGCGAAGACAATCTGTCGCATACGCCCGATTCCTTTAACAAGTTACCGAGCATCAACATACCGAGCAAAGGCACTGCATCGGGCAACAAGCAACCGACAACCAAAGTTACCAAAATCGGAAAAATAATCTTCTCCAATTTGCTTACCGTACGAAGGGGTTTCATCTTGATTTCGCGTTCCTTTTTGGGAACGATCAAACGCATCAAAGGCTTTTGAATAATGGGAATCAAAGCCATGTACGAATACGCCGCAATGGCGATTGCCGAAAGCAAGTCTTGATTGGTATACTTCGACAAAGCCTGCGTCAAATAGATTGCCGTAGGACCGTCCGCACCGCCGATAATTGCGATGGAAGCCGCTGCCGCAAGGTCAAAACCCAAAACGACCGCGCCGATCAATGTCAAGAAAATACCTAACTGTGCCGCCGCACCGATCAACATACTTTTCGGATTGGAAATCAACGGACCGAAGTCGGTCATTGCGCCGATTCCTAAGAAAATCAGCGGCGGATAAATAACGTTCTGCACGCCGTAGAACAAATACCAGAGCAAACCGCGATTGGTCACGTCCTCGTACGCGTGCGAGCCTTCGGGGTATGTTCCCCAAAGCACACTGTATGCACCCGGTAAGTTAATCAAGAACATACCGAACGCAATCGGCAACAAAAGCAACGGCTCGAATTTTTTGACAATCGCCAAATAGAACAGAACGAACGACACGAGAATCATGACATAGTTTTGCCAATCCCCGTTCGCAAGCCCGGACGATTCCCATAAACCGGTGAAAATGCTACCGATATCTATGAGTAAATTATTCAACATAGTTCCAAACTCCTTATCGTCTTACGAAATAACGGCAAGAACGGCGTCAGATTCTACGTTTGCGCCTTTAACGACCTGGAAGCTGACTACGCCTGCGCAAGGAGCGGTGATGTCGTTGTCCATTTTCATCGCTTCCAACACCAAAATCGGCTGGTCTTTTTCTACTTTTGCGCCTTCCGCAACCAAGAGATTTTTAATAAGCCCGGGGAACGGAGAAATTACCTTTTCGCCGTTTGCTACGGGTTTCGCAACGAGAGCTGCCGCCTTAGGAGCTTCCGCAACCGTCTTTGTTACGGGAGCCTGTGCGGTCGTTCCGCCGACTTCTTCCACGCCTACTTCATAAGATTTACCGTTTACAGTTACAATAAAATTACGCATATTTTTTATCTCCTTACATTCTCTTGATTCGTTTCAAAGTAAATTCGCATTTGGGATCGTTCGCTTGATAATACGCCGTCAAAGCAGCCATAATGACCGCAAGCGTTTCTTCGGATATTTCTCCGTCATCCGTCGTCGGTGACACGCTCGTTTCGGGCGCTTTTGCCTCTACGGGAGCTTTCGTTTTCTTAGTCGTGCTTTCCATGAGCTTACCGAGCAAGTACACAATCAAAATCAAGAACGCAATCCCTGCAAAAACCACCAAGAAACCGATGAGCGCATATAACGCCGCTTCGCCGATATTGACGTATCTACCGCCCTCGGGCAAATCCGAAGTCAATAAATTCAGCAACATGTTTTCGCCTCCTTAGCGAGCAAGCATCTGCAATGCCGCAATCAAATATTGTTTTACGAACTGCGGTTCGATAACCGCGTCGATATATCCGTCCTTCGCCGCATGAATGGGATCTGCGTTCTCTTCGGCGTATTTAGCCGCCAAAGCCGCTTTATCCGCATGCTCGCTGCCGAACTCGATTTGAGCGCCCTGCGCGCTCTCGAAAAGTGCGATTTGAGCGTTTGCAAAAGCACAGGTATAATCGAAACCGACCGACTTCGCCGCGAACAAGGAATAGCCCAAGCCGACAGCTTTCTTATAAACAACGGCAATCTTCGCCGTGTCGATCGTATCCAGCATATCCAAATATTCCGCTGCTTCTTTCATGACTCGGCTGTCGTTGACGTTCATGCAAGGACAAATACCGACAACGTCCGTAAACGTCACGAACGGCAAACCGTAACAACAAGCGAATTCTGCAAAATTCTTCACTTTTGCAAGTTTCGCCGCATCGAGCTGTACGCCGTCCTCTCCGCCGTCAAACACCACTGCCGCAACGGAAATACCGCCGACTCTGCCGAGGATGGTTTTCATGCTCGGTTCGTAAGTCGCGCAAAGCTCTATTTCCTCTTCGAAAATCGAGCGCAAATTTTCCGCCGTAACCGATTCGTTCAAAGCCGGAACGCTTTCGTTCAGCTCCGCCTCGAGCATGGGTTGTTCCGTTATCGAACAAATCCGAACGATTTTGTCTCTTATCTCCTCTATATTCTCCGTCTCAAACGTAGGAATACCGGTATTTTTTAAGTTTTTTGCCGAACCAACGTCCTCTTTCGTAACATTTTTTCCGGCTTTAGCAGACAAAACAAACGGACTGTTAATTGCCAAGACGCTTTTATTATTTAAAAAGAACGTGAAGTCCGCAAGCGCGGCGAGCATAGCAACCGAACCATATACGACACCGTCAACGATGACGTACTGAGGTACGACGCCTTTCATCTGCGTTACACGCATAAGGAGCTTCGCGAGTCCTTCCAAAACGGTGACACCTTCACCGAACTGGACGCCTTGCGTATTAAGCAAATAAACGATAGGCGTTGCGTTTTTTTCCGCAGTATCGATGCATTTTACGATTTTATCGCAATTTGCTTTAGAAATACCGCCGTGTTGAACGCTGAAATTCTGCGCTACGATATAAAAGGGATAATCGCCTATCGTCGCAAAACCCGTTATCACGCCTTCGCCTGCGATTTCCTCGTTGAAAAATTCGTTTTTAGAAAAACTAAACGCAGACAGTTCCACAAAACTGTCCGCATCGACCAGAGCGTTCATACGAGCTTTGACGTCCTTGTTTACCTCTGCCAAACGAGCCTTTCTTTCTTGCAGCAGTTGAATTCTATCCATATAATCCTCCAAGAAACATCGAGATTTTCATCTTTCTCTAATTTTTATACTTTTCTAAGAATTGTTGCAATTTTTGCCAACTCTCGACTAAATATCATTATACTACAAATCTTTTGAAATTGCAACTCTTTCAAGGGAGTTTTTTTATAAAAAAACAAAAAAATCGACAACGCGCAAACAATTCTCGCAAACAATATGCGCAATATCGATATCTTTTATCATGCAACGCGATACTTTTCAAAATCCTTCCGACTGAGCATTTCGAAGCTCCGTAATCGCACCGCGCGCCAATTCGTCGCAACGATTGTTTAAGGCGTTGTCCGCATGCCCCGCGACTTTATGAAAGGTCACTTCGTGCGTCTGCGTCAACTCGTATAGCGTTTCCCATAGATCCGTATTCAGAACCGGTTTATTATCGGCTTTCCTCCAGCCGTTTTTCCTCCACGCGTAAATCCAACCGTTTGCAAAAGCGTTGACCGTATAGGCGGAATCGCTGTACACCTCCACTTTGCAAGGATATTTCAACCGTTTTAATCCGACGATAACCGCCATGACTTCCATACGGTTGTTCGTCGTTTGCGGTTCGCCGCCGTTATATTCTCTTTTTACGTCGCCGTATATCAAAATTCCGCCATAACCACCTATCCCGGGATTTCCGGAACAAGCACCGTCTGTATAGAGCGTTACCGTTTTTTTCATAAATACTCTCACTTTTTTTAGAATTTTAATTTTTTTTGCATTTATTCCGTTGAAAACATTTGACAAATATTTTTTTTTGTCATATAATAGATGCGTTGCTTAGGGGTTTGGTATAGTGGTTGTGCCTTGGTCTCCAAAACCAATGAGATGAGTTCAATTCTTATAGCCCCTGCCAAAACGCTTTGATTTTAATCAAAGCGTTTTCTTTATTTTCTTTTTCGCTTAAAACGCCCGATTGGCTTTTCCATATTATTATAACATATTCTATTCGGTTTTGCAATTCGTTGAACACACAAAGTAGGTAAAATATTCCAAAATCCCCGACGGCACGTCGGGGATTTCCTTGCAAGGGACGTTATTTCAAAATTTCGAAAACAATTTTCTTCATCTCGTCGAATTGCGACTCCATTTCTGCCGCAAGACGAATTTGCGTACGACAACGAACGAGATTGTGCCCGTCGTATTTCGTTGCAAAATACGTATCTCCGGACAGATAATCGGTCAAAAACCGCATACCGCATTCTATCGTCATCAAATACGCGCCGTACGGCAACAATTCGGCTTCGCGAGGCGTAATGCTATCCCTAACCGCTCCGCAATATCCTTCGGTATAGGCGCGGAAGAGCTCGATGTCGAAATGCACTTTACGCAAATCTTTTTCGTCTTCGGCGGCGGTAGACGCACCGAATCGAATAGAATCGCCGAAATCAAACAGCATCGATCCCGGCATGATGGTATCCAAATCGATCACTGCACGGGCTTCCCCCGTTTTTGCATCCATCAAAATATTATTGAATTTCGTATCGTTATGCGTTACACGAAGGGGCAACGAACCGTCTTTCAAACCGTCAATGGCAATCCCGTATGTATTTTCGTGTGAAAGTATAAAATCGATTTCCTCTTTGCAATCTTTCGCTCTATCGAAAGCATCCGACTCCAACGCCGCTTTGAAATCCGAAAAACGCTTGGGAGTATCGTGGAATCTCTTAATCGTTTCCGTAAGCTTCGACGTATCGAATTCCGCGAGATAATTCTGAAATTCACCGAACGCCTTTCCTGAATTCTTAAAAACCTCTTTATCGCTCGCCGTTTGGTAAGTGACGGTATTTTCGATGAAATCGTACACGCGGTAGCATTCTTCGCCTTTCAAAAACGGTTTTCCGTTTTTCGTAGGAACAACGTGCAACGTTTCGATTCCGCGAGCACTCAAATGCTCGGTTACTCCGCAAATATTCGCCATGAGCCTATCCGGATCGGTAAATACGCGCGTATTCATTTTTTGCATGATATAACGCTTTTTCGTCGTCGTTACCAACAAGGTAAGATTGATATGTCCTTCGCCGTAGGGACAAATTTCCGTAACTTCCCCCGAAAGATCGAAGTTTTCGGCAATCGATTTATATTCGTTTTTGTAATCGTTCATAAAAATTGCTCCTAAAATTTTTTATTTTTATAATTATTATACAACGACTTTTGAAAAATGCAATAGACATTTTTTCGCCGATATTTGAGATTCTTTCGCAAGTTTTTTTATGAAATAATAAAATAAACCCGAAAAACGTTTTACAAACAAACGGCAATTTGTTATAATGCTCTCATGAAGACGCAAACAAAAAAATTTTATATGCACAAAATCTCTAATCTTTTGAATATTCAAAAAATCGTTACGATCCATTATCAAGTGTTGGGAAAAAACTATGTCTTTCCGGAAGAAAAACACGATTTTTGGGAAATCAATTACGCGGACAAGGAAAATATTTACGTATGCATTAACGGAGAAAAAACGTTATTACGACAAGGCGAAATCTTGTTTATCAAGCCTAATCGTCCGCACTACGTCGAGAGCGGCGACAAGGAACCGAACTTATTCATCGTCTCTTTTTCCTGTCGTTCCGAATCCATGCGTTTTTTTGACGAAAAAAAGAAATATTTCGTTCCTGAAAATTATCGTTACCTATTGCAAAATATTATGACCGAAGCGGATAACACCTTTGAATTGCCGGATTTCGATCCGGATTTAACCGAGTTAAAATTAAAGGAAAACGCTAACTTGGGCGGCGAACAGATCATTAAGAATTCCCTGGAAAATCTGCTGATTTATCTGTTGCGAAACGAACAAAACGTCGCTTCTTCGCAAGAGTTTTTCGTATCGAAAATAGCCGACTCCACGGAATTGCAAGACGAGATCGTAAGGATTTTACAATCCAAAGTTTACGGAAAGTTCCGTCTTCGAGATTTGAGCGATGAATTGCATTACGGTTCGACGCACCTCTGCACCTTTTTCAAGGAAAAAACGGGAATGAGCATTTATCAAACCTATTTGAAATTCAAAATCGACGAAGCAAAAAAACTCATTCGAAAAAACAAGACTTTCGCAGAAATCGCCGATTTGCTCTCATTCGATTCTATTTCGACATTCGCATTCGTATTCAAAAAACACGTAGGAATGACCCCTAGCGAGTATCGAAACAGCATCAAACATACTTCCTAACAGAAGGGGCTGTCGCGCTAAGTGACAGTCTTTCAAGACAAAAAAAGACACCCAACC
>CAYZOF010000009.1:0-37535 GCA_964479935.1 uncultured Clostridia bacterium
CAATCTCGTCGTAAATTTTATAATGCTCGAAATCGCCGTATTGATTGCTCGATACGTACCTGCCATTGACAAACAGGGTATAATCCCCGTCGCAGGACAGGCGACAAGCCGTCTGTTTCGCGTTCGCGGAAAACGTCGCGACGAACTCGCCGTAGACGTCCTTTTCCGTTTCGTTATTGATCCATATCCATTTTGATTTTTTGAAATTTTGCATAAGTATACCTTTATTCCGAAATACTTTTTACATTTTTCGTCTTTCTTTTCCGAACGAAACCATACACCGCGGCAAGTGCCGTAGAGAATATTGCAATCACCGTCAAAATTACGAATACGGCATTCCAATCGCTACGATCGGCTATCCACCCTAAGCCGTAAGTACTCATTGCATTCCCGATATACGAGCAGCCGTTCATCATTCCAGCCATAAATCCCGTGTTTACCTGATCCTGCATATAAAGGGGCGCTTGCGCCGTCAATTGATTTTGTATAACCGACATCGTCATCGTCAATAAAACAAAAACAATCATAACCAAAACCCAAGAAACGTTCAATACGGCAAATAAAGTCCCGAACAGCACGACAGATAAAAGGAACATTCCGCCGATGATGACGACAAAATCCTTTATCTTTGCGTATAACCATGCCGCGATAAAACAGCATACGATGGAAATCAACGGCAACAATAAAGTCAAAAAAATCGATAAACGATCGCTAAGCCCGTAATTTTCTTTCATAATCGACGGAACCCACTGTCTTAATCCGCCGCTGATTGCCAAACTCATCATCGCAAATTCAGCAAACAACCCCAACAATAAAATCGTCGAAGCAGACATGCCTTTTTTCGGAGCAGTTTTATTTTCGACGAACGTTTCGCCTGCTTGGGGTGTCGATTTCGCATGCTTGTTGCCGTTCGTGAAAAACCACAACGCCGCCGCGAGTGCCGCAACCGTCGCACCGACCAAAAACGCATAATGAAACACGTTTACGTTATCGGCAAAAATCACCCCGAGCGCATACGCCAAAAGCGTTCCCACGTGCGTTGCGCTACTCATCGTTATCGACGCGGCGCGCTTGTATTTATCCGAAACGTTTTCCCCGAGGTGCAATAACAGCAACGGCCATAAATTCGCCTGTGCAAAACCGTTTACAAGCCAAATGTATTTCACGTATGTAAAATCGACTCCGAGAAACAACGCTAAATTACATAAGGCGGAAACCGTCAACGCCCCCGTAACGACAAACCTTTTATTATACTTTTTACAAAAAAGTCCCGTAATAATTTGTCCCGCTCCGTAAGCGAAAAAGTAAAAGGTAGCAGGCAAGCCCGCAGCCGCGTGGCTCACACCGTATTTTTCCATTATCAGCGTTACGTTACTGCTGTAACTGTATCTGGCGATTTGCGCAATCGTATAGACGAACCAACAAAGAAAAATTAAATACTTTTGCTTATTTTCGCTGTTTTTCTTATCGTTTATACATTCCATTTCCGTCACTCCCGATTTCTTTATTATCACTTCCCACATAAAAATATAAAATGATTTAATCTTGAAACGCAAAATACTCCAAAGGCATGTCCGTTGAATATCTCCCTCCCACTGCACCATGCGCGAAAAAGAGACATATACCGACCATACACGCCGTGAAATGCAACGGCAAATTATTGCTCCGTTCTCCGAAATACGTTACGATGCTGCCGACTTTTTAGGCAACCAGCGTCCGAATTTATATAATCCGAACGAAAATGCAGCTTCGGTTGACCAAGAAAGCACCCAACCGAGATAAAAACCGTCCATTCCCATTTTTTCGATGAACCAATACGAAAACACGAGTCTTGCAATCGCCCCCGTAAGCGTCGTCGCAAAAAGATGCCCCATCGCTTTCGTGCCGCGATAAACGCCGTGAAACAAATTGCAAACGAGATTTAAATAAATAAACGGAAGATATTTCCTTGCGAATAAATACGCATACTCTTTCGTTAAAGGATCGGCATTCTCCTGAAAAAATAACGAGCATACGGGTCTGCAAAAAATACAACAACCAAAAACGAACGGCGTAACGAATGCGATTCCTTGCAGCAATCCGGCAAAAACGCCTTTTTTTATTCTGTCCGACTTATTCTTCCCCATGCATTGTGCCGTATAATTGCTAACTGCACGAGCGGAATTTTGATACACACCGGCATTGATGTCATATACCCTCGTAACGACGGAATAACTCGCCGAAGCGGACGCTCCGATCCCATTTACTAAAGGTGATACGCAAAGCGACGCCAAATACATCACCATCTGCTGCGCACTTGTCGGAAGAACGTAAGACAGCGATGCCTGCATATACCGCAGTTTGAAATCCACACGTTCTTTCGCAACACCCATCTCTCGAAAATAGCTATGCAACTTTAACAGATAACAGACATCCACAACACACGCGGAAGCCACAGACGCAATCGCAAGTCCTTTGATTCCCCATTTGAAGACAAGTACGCACAGCAAATTTCCGCCTATATTCAAAACCATGGATACCATCGACATAAACAACGGAAAGGAGCTGATACCCAACGCGTTCATCGTATGTACCATATTGTTCGTAAACACGATAGGCAGCAAGCCCGCCATATAAAACAAAAAATATTCCCGCGCCGCCGTATACAAACTTTCGTCTATTTGCAAAAGCGCGAATATAGGTTTATAAAAAAGCATCATCGTCACGCACAGAATTAGACATACCGCACCCATTACGGCATATGCGACAAAAAAAGTCGATTTCAATTTCGCATACTCTTTCGTTCCGAAAAGGCGCGCTATATACATGGACAATCCTGAGCTGAAACCCCAAAACGCCGAGGATAAAAAAGAAATCAAGGGAGCCGTCGCACCAATCGCAGCAAGTCCGACGTCCCCGAGAAGTTTCCCGGCTATCATGGTATCGATTACGCTGTACATTTGCGATAAAAGCCCTGACAGTACGAGCGGAAATCCGAACAAGAAAAATGTTTTATAAATATTACCTTCCGTTAAATCTTTCATTTGTTTTCACCGAATTCCTTTATAAAATATTATTCTCTTAAAATTGCAAATGCCGCACCTTTCATTATTACTTTGTTCTCCGTAAAATCACAATTGTTTTGCAACATAACTTGCTTATATTCTACATCCAAAATAAATTCTTCCGCTTTCGGCTGCAATAAAACTATGAACTTGCTATCGCCGAATGATCTTTCGTATACGATAGGATAGCCCCCCTTTTCCTTAAAAATTACCTTTAAGTCCCCTTCGTACGAAAATGCCTTATTCTCTTTCCGCAAGGCGATTAACGCCTTAACTGTATTCAACAGGGAATTTTTATCGTATGCCTGACTTTCTACGCTGACATTTGCATCGTCTGTCACAGGTAAATAAATTTCATCGGCAACTGAAAAGCCTCTATTTTTTCCGTTCGTCCAATGCATAGGTGTCCTCGAACCAGTTCTTACACTACCACCGTCTTTATGTAATCCGTTCACGTGTTTCATACCGATTTCGTCCCCGTAATACAACATCGGCACACATTTATATGTCATCTGAAATGCATAAAATGCTTTTAACATGTCTTGTGATTTATATGTGCCCAGACGAATCGTATCGTGGTACCCCGAAGGCAGAACATATCCCCCTTTGCCCGATGTTTTTTCAAGTATATCGCTCGTAAGCCTTAAAAAGTTTTCTATGCTACCTTTCCCGGTCTCTGAGAAGTAGTCAAAACCCCGTTCGTAATCGCGAGAAATATTCTCGCGAGGCTCGTTTCTCAACAAATCGTTATATTCCGGCGTTACGTGAAATAAATAGTCGAGTTCAAACCCGCATTTCGCAACCGTCAGCAAAGGCGCTCCGCACTCCGCCAAAAAAAGCACATCGGGATATTCTTTTTTTACTTCCGATAAAATCTCGTTCCAAAGCCAAACCAGCGATTCGTCACTTGTACGATTTTTTATGAGTGAAGGCACCATATCGAATCGGAATCCGTCTATGCCTAAATCGCACCAAAAACATAATATATTATGTATTTCTTCACGCAACGGCTTTAGCCGCTCATCTTTATAATGCCACTGCCAAGGCTTATTGGGTTCCGAATGTTCAAAGCCGAAATTCAAAGCGGGTTGGGTTGCATAATAGTTTATCCTGTAACAACCGTCTCGTTCTTTGGGATTTGCCAAACACCCTTCGTCACCGACTATAAGACTGTCCGTCCAAATATAATAATCGGAATATTTATTTCTTTCCGCTTTACAGGACGCAAGAAACCAAGGATGCTCTTGGGAAGTATGGCCGAGAACCATATCCATAATCACTTTGACTCCCCGTTTCTTGCATTGAGAAAGTAAACTCTTTAAGTCTTCCATATTTCCGAATCTTCCGTCAACGTCGTAATAATCGGTAACATCGTATCCTGCGTCGGTAAAAGCCGATTTATTAAACGCCGAAAACCAAATCGTATTGATACCTAAATCGCACAGATACTCCAATTTTTCTTCTATTCCCTTAAAATCCCCCATACCGTCACCATTGGCATCGTAAAATGTAATGGGATAAATTTCATATAAAATCATGTCTTTATACCAATCGTTCATAATGTACTCCTTCATTTGATTTTTATTTGCATTTTTATCTTAATATGTTTGCTGTATTCGTTATAGAATCAAAAGCCTCTTTCCCGTCATAACCGCTTTATTTTATCCTTAATTTTTTTAACGTAATTCAGCACTTTTTATTGCCTTTTCCTACTTCTCTTTTCCGTTCCAACAAACGACTATTGGTTTTGAGCAGCGCAAAATTTCTCGAAATAACGTTTCCCGAGCTTGTATTGCGCCGCACGACAAAAATGAATATCGTCGCCGTTCCCTGTTACTTGATTGTTGGAAAGCAAATCCGCCGTTTCCACAAACGCGCCGTTATCGATTTCCGACGTTACTTTTTTTATCTTATCCACAATAGGAATACAATCCGACAAATTTTTACTCTTCCATTCGTTCACGAAATCGCCTGCGATAAAGGGCAAATTCGGCGTATGATAGCGTTCTCGTACGGACAAAACCATATCTTTAAGCTGCCACTCGAAACGGTCGGGTTCGTTATGCTCGAACGCGTCGTGCTCTCCTTGATGCCAAAGGAAGGCAACCAAGCGGTTTTCGGGATTGAGCGACAAAGCATAATCGATCATTTCTATCATTTTCAAATACAGTATGCCGTCTTGCGTCCAATGACCTTTTTGAAAGCCCGATCCGCCGACAGCTGCACGAATAATCAAAATATCTCTATCCGACGACAAAAATTTTTCTTCGTACGCTTTTGCAAACGACAACGAAAAATCGGCGATGCGTTCTTCACCGCATAAACGCTCCTCTGCACGTTGTAGCGTGAACGGCTGTTCCGCATAGGTAATTCGCAAATTCTCGGGAAAATGTTCTACCGTTTTCTTCGCTTCTAATCTATAAATGCGTTCTGACGGTAAAAAACTCGTTTCGACGTTTCCGACACCCATGCCCTCTGCGTTCGATTGTCCTGCTTGTATGATAATATCGAATTTTCGTAACATTTTAATACACCTTTCAAAATTAAACTTGACGATAAAAATAGCCGCATATATTTTAGTAACATTTCGATGTATAAAAAACGACGTTAAGCCAAATGAAATCTTACACCGTTTTTTATATCGCTACTGTCGGAAATCCACACGACAAAATCACCGCTCTCTACATCGAAATTCCCGTCTGCCGTCCAAAATTTCAACATCTCTTCCGTTATTTCAATCGAAATTTCTTTCTCTTCCTGCGGATCTAAAAAAACTTTTCGAAACGCTTTTAATTCTTTTATTGGACGAACAATCGAAGCATACTCATCACAAATATACAATTGAAGCACGGTTGCTCCGCCCCTCTCCCCGATATTTTTAACCATAACGCATGCTTTTATCGATTCCCCACGATGCATTTCTACTTTATCAAGTATCGGATCGGAAATCTCAAATAACGTATAACTCAAGCCATACCCGAACGGATAAAGCGGCGTCTTAGGCATATCTTGATACCAACTTCCCCATTGTCCTTCCCAAGGACGATTCGTCCGATAGCTATTATAGGAAATCGGAATTTGCCCTTCGCTTCTTGGAAATGTCATCGGCAATTTTCCGCTGAAATTTATTTTTCCGAAAAGCAATTTTGCGAGCGCATTACCGCCCTCTGTCCCCGGTTGCCATGCAACAACCAATGCGGAAACGTCATCTATAATATCCGTTAGCACAAGCGGTCGCCCGCAAAAAACAACCGTGGCAGTCATCGGATTAGTTTTTGTTACCTCTTTTATCAATTGCCGTTGCGCTTTACTTAAACGAAGTTCTGCCCTCGACATACTTTCTCCGCTCATATCCGAATTTTCGCCTACGCATAATATAACGCAATCACAACGCCGCGCCAAATCGAGTACACCTTGTAAATTATTGCACGTGTCCTCGTTGATCGCCCCGCCGCAACCTCTCTCAAAAAAGATATTTCGACAGTCCGCGCCGAACAAATTTTTAACACCTTGTAACACACTGACGCCGTCCGCTTGTTTTCCGAGACAATTCCAAGCGCCTAACATCGCTTCATCGGCAAACGGGCCTATGACAGCCACGGTTTTTGCATCGCAAAACGGTAAAACATTATCATTCTTCAAAAGCACGGCTCCTTCCTCCGCTGCCTTTTCCGCAATTTGTCTATGTTTTTCGCACAACCAAATTTCCGCACCTCGTTTCTCATCTGCATAAGAGTAAGGATTTTCAAACAAGCCAAGCCGTTCTTTTAGCTTTAATACCCGTAATGCGGCTTCGTCGATTTGTTTTTCAGTCACCTTTCCTTCCTTTATCAATCCCGAGATCTCTTGTAAATAACAAGTTGACATCATTTCAATATCGATCGTTGATGAAATTGCTTTATACGCACAAACTTTTTCAGTTTCGCAGTAGCCGTGTACTTTCATTTCCCGAATCGAACTATAATCCGAAATAATAATTTTATCGAATCCCCATTCGCCTCGCAAAATGTCGTTTACAAGCCAACGATTACCCGAAGACGGAATGCCGTTTAAGGTCGTATATGCAGTCATCACCATTTCAACGTCAGCATCTATAGCCGCCTTATAGGCCGGCAAATAAAACGTTCGGAGTGTTTGCTCGCTCATATCCGCACGATTATAATCCAATCCGGCTTCTACCTGTCCGTATCCGGCAAAATGCTTTACGCAAGCCGCAACCTTTCCGCTTCTTTGAAAGCCGATAACCATCGCTTTCGCCATTTCGCAATTTAAGTGCGGATCCTCCCCTGTCGTTTCCATACATCTTCCCCAACGGGGATCTCTTACAAGATCTACCATCGGCGCGAATGTAACGTTTACGCCACCCACCGACATTTCTTCGCTCGCCATTTCACAGCATTCTTCTACTATTTTCGGATTAAAGGTTGCCCCCAGTGCCAACGGAATCGGATAAATCGTTTTATAACCATGTACAACATCGAGCATAAATAAGAGCGGAATTTGATTGGAATTGTTTTCCAAATGCTCTTTTTGTATTTCGATGACCTCCGATACTTCCCCGAAATTCAACACGGAACCGGTCGCCTTTATCTGTTCCTTTGTCAGCTTCAACTCAGTCGCAGGTCCCGTCAACTCGCCGTCGGAATCAATATGCATACAAGAAGCATTAAACTGAGAAAGTTGTGCAAGCTTCTCTTCGAGTGTCATGCTCTCAAGTATATTTTCAAGAAAGTCTTTTTTCATTTACTCGCTCCATTCATCGGAAAAGTATGCTCTTGTATAAGCTTTTTGTCCTTTTGTATTCATTACCGTAATTCGAAAATATTTAACTCCCTCGACAAGTTTGAAAGTCGCTTCCGTTAACGGTTTTTCCTTCGCCAACGCCATTCCGAAATGTCTGCCGTTTGTTGTCATTTGAATATAAGCCGCATCTTCCGCGCCAACGTATACTTTATCGCCAAGCACACTGACGCCTCGAATAATCGCTCCGCCGGAGGCATAAAAATCTCCGACGCGCAAGCATTCGAATACGTTTTCGTAATCTAACTTTTGGGGATACATGATATTAAAACCCCCGAAACTGTCAAAGCCTCGATTCTTCGGATTTAAGTTATGATTATCGTCCCCTGCCAAACAATACAATCTTTGTCCGTTGCGCAACATGCGGTCATACACGCAAGCATCCTCGACGCAACCGCCGACGAAACAGCCGTAATTGATTACCTCTACCCCGAGCAAACCCTTTAACCCTAAATAATCTTTTTCGGTATGCAAATTATACACAGGGTGATTGTAAGAAACCAAATACCCCTGCTCATTGGCTTGACGAATTGTTTCGTTAACCACGTCCACCGAATGCTCGTCTGAGCAAAATCCGTTCAAAATCGGAGATGCCTCCACCTCCTCGCGCGTTTTATTGCGCATATAATAGTCATAAAAATATCTCGTAATTCCGACCATTCCGACCTTATCGGGTTTCGGCGAATAAAAATTCAAATGATAGCATTTATATTCGATTCCCGTCCCGTTATGGTCAAAAATATTATTTTCATAACCGTTTAATGCCACAAAATTTTCGTCATTTAACGATGTCCTATCACGCATATATAAATGATCTGTATAAGCCAAAATCGAATACCCGTGCTTCATATAGAACTTCTTCATTTCCTCCGGCGAAAAATGTCCGTCGGAATCGGTAGAATGCGAATGCAAATTCGCTTTATAACCGATATATTCGGGTAAAAAAGTTTTCTCTATCATAATCATTCTCCCGTTTTTTCAAGAATATAATCTCTATAAAAGTAATAAGAATCCTTCGGCGTACGTTTTAATGTGTCATAATCGATATGTACAAGCCCGAAACGGCACGAATATCCTTTCAGCCATTCAAAATTATCCGTAAAACTCCAGATAAAATAGCCGCGCACATCTATTTCCGATTGCAGTTTTTCCAAAACCTTCAAATTCTGTTTCAAAAAGTCCACACGTCCCGCATCATGCACGCGTTCGTCTTCGGAAACCCAATCCGCGCAAGCCGTTCCGTTTTCCAATACGTACAACGGCATTTTATAACGTTCGGAAAGAAACTTCGCGCCCCAATACAACCCGTTGGGATCGAGTATCGAACCCAAAACACTGGCAGGAACACCGGACGGACGGCGCGCCTCTTCTCCGTTTTCCAAAATCGGACAACCGCTGTACGTATTGTATCCGATATAATCCGCCGATATTTTCTCCAATTCCTTTCTACCCTGTTGCGATTTTTCGGCAAAATCCGGGAATTGCTCCAATATGCGCTTCGGATATTTTCCGAGATAAAGCGGATCCATGTACAAGTCTATCGTTTCCGAAGTTTGCTTGCGCTCGAAAAATTTATGTCGCGCCACATCGATGCATTTATCCGTTAAGATTGCCGGATATTCCTCAAACGTACTCATCGCAATCCCCGAAACGGAATTTTTCACTTCACGATGAAACACCTCCGTCGCACGCGCATGCGCTAAATGCATATGATGTAAGCACCACAAAAATTGCTCTTCGTTTAAGCGATACCCGGGAGCAAATACACCCGAATAATAAGAGCTATGCACCGTGTTGATCGGCTCGTTAAACGTACAATACTTCGTTACGCGATCCCCATACCGCTTGGCGATAAATTCGGCGTATTCCGCAAACCATTTTGAAAAATCAGGATTTTGCAATCCGCCTCTATCCGACAAATATTGCGGCAAATCCCAATGATACATCGTTAAAAGCGGTTCTATGCCACGTTCGAGCAATGCGTCAATCAAACGATCGTAAAAATCCGCGCCTTTTTCGTTGACACGCCCTACCCCTTCGGGGAAAATTCTCGACCAAGACGTCGAAAAACGATATGCGTTTATGCCGAGTTCCGCCATCAAATCAACGTCTTCCTTATATCTTCCGTAATGGTCTGCCGAAATCTTCGCATTTTCATTATTGTAAATGGTATTTTTTCTTTCGCAATAATTATCCCAAACGGATTTTCCTCTGCCCTGCGTTCCATCGTCTCCTTCGATTTGAAATGCAGAACTCGAAACGCCGTATAAAAATTTATTCATAAGTTATTCCTCGTTAATCCAAACGATTTCCAACGGTTGCAACGATAACGGGTGTGCGTTTCCGCAAATATCGTAAAACACCGTATTGCGTTGTTCCAAAGTGTTATTCGCTATTGCATACTTTTTACTTACAGGATAATAATGACATTCCGTTCCGACATCGGAAGAAAAGGCTTTTTTTAACATATCTTCTTTATTTGCCGTCCAAAGCATCGCTCGATACAACAAACGTGCGGTTTCGCTGTTATAGCGTATACCCGTCATATAGAAGCACCTGCCTTTACCATAAGTATTTACTGCCATGCGCACGTGTCCCGCATTAGGTCCTAAGCCCAATACGCGATCCGGCGCGATATCTAAGATCTGCGTTCCCTCCAAAGCGTAAATATTATATAACTCGTTTCCGTAATCCACGGGTTGCGTTACGTCTTCTAAAATGAAATGCTTATCCGTCTTCTCAAAATTAAATTTTGGTGCAAACAAACTATACGATAATTCCTCATCGACGCCCAATGCGGCGGCAAGCTGGAAGAAGCGCCCCCCGCGTTTTGCAGCAGAAGGTTGCCCCATACCGATGAATCCGCCGCCGTTGTAAATAAACGCACGAACCTTTTCCACTATCTCGGGATTTTCCCAATACTCCGTCCCCACAAAAGCGTTGTCTCTTTCGCCGTAATGCAAAACAACGTCGTATTGGTCCAACGCACCGTTCAAAACGTCGTCGAAATTTATAAAATCCAACTGCACGGGCAAACCGACCAAGCACTCCAAAACGCCTTGCGACGAAAGAATTTTCTGATAAGGTGCGTCTTGGCAAACCATATGCGACATCCATGTACGCTTCTTACCCCAAGCATTCAAGATAGCGACTTTCAAAGAGCAATACGGCTGTTGGTTATTCGTAGCGTCGTATATATCCCGAAACTCATTACAAATCTGTTCCACCTGTTTCTTGAATTTAGGAAATTTATCGGCAATCGCAAGATACCCTCCGAACCCGATTCGATCGACACATTTGCGAAGCAAAGCTCGACGTTCTTCTTTCCAAAGATTACGGCGATATTCCGTCACGAAATCATCTTTTCCCTCAGGCATCGTGTCGGGAAAGAAATAGGGATGTAAACGAGCCTCTCGATATTTCAAATTCGGTAATTCCGCAAGCATTCGCATCGACAAGCCGGAATTCACACTCCCGACAACGGCATCTAACTGCATTTCATGAAAATACTTGCCATAAGGTTCGCCCCCCATCCAATTATCGCCCCAAAACATCATGGTTTCTCTGCCGTGCTTATGTACGATATCCGTAAATCTGCGAACGGTCTTTGCGACAAATTTTTCTACGCAATCCATATAATCCAGCGTCGTTTTCGTCGGACTGCGGAAAGGATTCCCATAGTAGCCTGCGTCCACGATATCTTCGATCTTGATCGGATAACCGTATTCTTTTTCGAACCTCTCAAACATGGTCGGGCTCGCAGTCATGGCATATCCGAACCAATCGAAATATTTTTGTCGCATATTATGCGCTTTATCGGCATGAATTAAGAAAAAATGATAAAAGAACGTTGTAAAACGAATTACATTCACATGAGGATTTTTCGTCAACCAAGTTTCCAAATCGGCTTCCATCAGCTCAGTCGCCTCCGGAAAAACAGGGTCGATATCTCTATCCTTCGCAACCGTCCAATGATTGGCGGTATAATTATAAATTTGCGTCGCGTCCCAGATAACTTTCGCAAAAAAGCTCACCGTATATTCATGCATCGGTTTCGCATTGCTCACTATTACCTTTTTCGTGCTTTTGTCATACGTCCAAGCGACTTCTTCGCCCGACGTCCGATCGAACACTTGCCAACGACTAATAGAATTTTCGTCTTCGTTTAATGCCAATTGTTCGTCCAAATACCCGTGTAAGGGATCGATTTCCACATAGTCACCTTTCGCCAAAATAAAATCGGAAATCAGCGCAACGTTTTGCAACGCTTCATCGTGAGCGTACGCCCAAGCATTATTACCTCTTGCCAAAAAATACGTTTTATAAACTTTTTCGCAAATTTCTTTTGGATTGTCGGGAAGCTCGGTTCCGTCGCAATCACGTACGGCGTCCGCCCCCCATAACTCGGCTATTTTTTTCGTCCCTTCCACAAAATTTTTATCTGTGGGAATTGTAACTCTGCCTTTCATAATTATTCACTCCTTAAAATATCATCGTTTTTCCGTTATTTACTCTCGATTCCTCAGCTTTGAACGCAAGTTTATGGCTCTCCACCGATTTATCGATTTCCGTTTTGAAGTCTGCATAATCTTTACTTTCCACAAACTTGGCAAAATCCAAAAACAGCTTTTGATCCCCGCCGGAGTGCTGTGATAACGCATCGTCAACGGGCACATCGATATCCCAAGTTTCACCGCCGAATAAAGAAACCGTAATTTTATTGTCCTCGAACACGCCGTTAATCTCACCGACCGTACCGCATACCTGCGTGCGACGATATACTCGCCCGGAGAAACCTTGCATGGTCAATTGCGCCAAAACGCCGTCTTCCAACACCATATTGACCATTTGATGATCCACTACGTCGTTGTCGCATCTAAATACACATTTATCATAAAAAGTCGAATTATCGTCCAAGACTTTCTTCGCATTCTCCTTGGTGAAGTCCACACCGTTCGGTTGTTTTACCCACGTGTAATATTCGTCGTAAATTTTGTATGCGTTATAGGGGCACCCCACCGCTTTACAATATTTACATCTATCCGCCGCACCCGTCGGTTCGTTTTCTTTTTTGAAATAATCCAATGCGCCGAACGAAGAAAGCGATTTACAGCTTTTGCCGGTCAACCATAAAATCAAATCGAAATCATGGCAGCATTTTGCCAAAATCATCGGACACGTTTCTTTGCTGTTATGCCAATTGCCGCGCACAAAACTATGTGCATAATGGTAATATCCGACGTTTTCCGTTTGATTGATATTCATAACTTTGCCGATAATACCGCTATCGATAAGCTCTTTGATTTTTGCGTAAAACGGCGTATAACGCAAAACGTGGCATACGCCGATTTTTCTGCCAAGTCGCTTCGCTTCTCCCCCGATGGCAACCACCTCTTCCAAAGTTAAAGCGATCGGTTTTTCCAACAGAATATCATACCCTAAATTCAATGCTCTCATCGCATATTCGTAATGGGAATCGTCTAACGTGCTTAAAACAAGCATATCGGCAAGTTTTCCTTGTGCAAACATATCCTCCGCTTTTTCAAAACACATCGCACGCTTCACGCCGAACATCGTTTCCGCATCTTTACGTCTTTCCTGATTTACATCGCATACAGCGACAATGTCATATCCGTTCGCCACGGCGATTTTTGAAAACATCGTGCCTCTCGCACCCAATCCCAACACTGCTATCGTTATCATTTTTTTGCTCCTTTTCTGCCTTTATTGTTTTATTTCTTAATTTTTATAATTCCGTAAAAATCCGGACGATCGCTCACCGCCGAAAATTTCAAAGCGTTCCAATATCGAGTACCCACATACCGACCTTCACCGTTAAAATCGTGTGCCATTATTTCAAAACCGATTTTATCTTTTTGCGAAAGCTTTTCGTCCAATCGCACCGTCAAATAGACGCTATATCCTTTTGCGGTCTTTTCCGACCTGCAATCCAATACCTTTTTCTCATTCCCGAAAGCATAACAGCACCCGTCGGCATTTACTCGATAGGCATAATCGCCTGTCTGTTTTTTATTGGTACGATTAAAGCCCTCGCTGATATAAATTTCCACGCAATCCTGCGCCCAATCTGTCATGTTATTGCTGTTGCACCAAAGCTCGGAATCCGTAACGTCTACTCGAATCTTCAACGTATCTTCTTGTCCGAGCAAAGAGAAAGAATACCCGAATCCGTAATCGGATTCGCACGTGCTGTCGTCCGCGACCTGTGTTTCGCCGGCAACCCCCTCCGTCAATTCGATTATTTTATCTTTTTGCGTTAACACATACGGTGATTTCGCAAAATCGATTCTTGACAAATCCGGAAGCTTTGCGTTTTCGCCGTACAGGGGAACCCCATATTTTCGTTGCGCTTCATAAAACGCTTTATGTTTTTCTTCATATTCGATTTGCGTTTCTCTCGTTGAGTCTTTATGCAAATACAAATAACACAATTCACAAAAATCGAATTGCAAACGATTCTTTTGCAATCTTTCAACATATACAGGATTGCTTGCAGCCCGAACCGCTGCGTCATACAGCGCACGCCCTTTTTTCACAAATACTTCGTCCGCATAAAATGTCACGCGTTCCGAACGCGTCATTGCCCCGTACTGCACATGATAAAATTTCTCGTCCAAAAGCTGTAAATACTCGTAAATATATTTGCCGCCTTCGCCGAAATATCCGTTCAAAAACGTCTGCACGCAAGCACAATATTCCTCAAAAGACATTTGCGGATTGTTAAACATTTTCGCCGTTAAATAACCACGCAGCTCCGAAAATTCCCCGACCGTATAATCGTGATTTTCCTGTTGAAATAACCCGAATGCTCCGCTCCTTAAAAAATAAACAGTATTTTCGTATAAGGAACGAAAATTTCCGATAGGAGCAAAATAATACGGGTGCCAACAAACATACGTCCATACAAATACGTGCTTTGCGATTTTGTTCCAACCGTCATATTTTTTTCTTTCCTTAGCGGAAACTTCGTTATCTTCCGTCAACCAAAAGCCAAAAGGCAGATGTAAACAAAATTGTACGATAACGTTTTCGTCCGGGACAACCGTCTTGGGCGGTTCTTCCGTAAAATGATAGGCAAACGTATGCACGTATACGTCGGGGAATTTTTCTTTAATCTTCCGCGCGACTCTGTTTACGAACTGCAAAAGCACTGCGGCATAGCTGCCGTCCGCCTCGAAAATCTTTCGACAATTTTCGCAAACGCAATAATTCTTTTCAAAATCATCGTAAGCGTCGTTTTGTGAAATAGAAATTATCTTGCAATCCGGATGCTTTTCCAAATACGCCAATGCATTCTCCGTTACGATTTCAAACACCTCGGGATTGGTCAAACAAATTTGATAACGGTGATTCTCCCCGTAATGCGTTTCCGCAAACGAATACCACTCAGGATGCTTTTCATAATATTGTTCATACGGCAACAATATCTCAAACGTATGTCCGAACAATCCCCAAGAAAAAGCAAACTTAATACCGCGTAAACCGCCGTAAGCGGCTTTATCGTTGCAATCGCCCACCGTATAATTCGTTCTCGTTCTTGCTCGATATTTCTGGTCGAATCCGGAATAACAATGATTCCAACGCATATACGCCGAGAAATCGAAGACTTCGTCCGTATTCTCCGAAAACGGCTCGCCCCGTGTCATGATTTCGCAGTCGGGCGTCAACCACTCGACGCCGAGATATTTTTCTATAAATCGATACACACCGAACAACGTCCCGACATCCGTCTTTCCGCAAATGCAAAATATTTTGCCATAACATTTGAAAAGAAAACCGTCCGCATTTTTAACCCGCTGTAGATCTGCCGCCGTCGGCAAGCCGTCTTTCTGCCCGATTTGAATCGTATACGCATCCAAAAAATCACATTTGCATTTTTGCAAATATTCTTTTAATTCTCTTACCGCAACCAAAATCGTTTCCGTGGAATTTTCGCGGTATATTACATCGTTCATAATTTATTCTCCCAAATACATCTTCCGCATTTCGGAAAACGGCTCGCTCGTTCCTTCCGACATATAGGTAAGCTTCAACAAATCGATACTCTCAAAAAAATCCGTCGCAATTTCTTTTTTCAATTGCTCGTTTGTAACGTATCCCAAATCGAGAATCATAAACTGCGGCGTTATTTTTACCGACCGCAAACGGATAATCAACGCTTCGCGCTCCGCCTCCGACATAGCTGTATCTTTTTCCGCTTTATCGATTGCCTCTTGGATAATATCCACCGATTTCATCAACACGTCATAAGAATATGTCGAAGGACTTAATACGTCCAATCCCGTATCCGTACTCGCATGATATCCCTTCTCGTTCTCCAAATCGCGTATCGCAAAATAGTTTTCGTTCAGGTCGCGATACAAATCGACGTACGCCGCATACTCTTCGCCGAAATACAACTCGTGAAAACGTTTAATCAATGCGTTTACGTTTTGCGTGGGATCCCAAAGCAATTCGGAACATACCCATTGATGTACATTCGCCTCGTAAAAATTATATTCGCCCGGGCAACCTTGCGTCAATACGTGTTCTACCCCTTTTTCGAGATAATACATATAATTGTCGCTAACCGCGCCTAAATTCGGCAAATAATACAGATATTTACGGAACACACAGCTGTAATCCCAGATTTCAAAAGATTTCGCAACCTTTTCCCACCCGCGGAAATCATTGCGTTTTACCTCGTTTTCTTCGCATGTTTCGTCCCAAAGCGAATGATACACACAATTTCTATATGCCATCTTCACGAAAATATCGTCATCGAGAACCACATTTTCATGAATGGGTTGATATTCGCCTTGCGCATCTTTCACCACCGGTGCGTCAATAGATTTCGAATAGGCAAACATAACGAATTTTACTTCACGGGTACACCCGAGTTTCGCCAACCGAGCCTTTACTTCTTTCACGATTGCATTTGTCCAAACAGCGGTAATTCCGCCGAATCCGCCGTATTTTTTCTCCGCCGCCTGACACTTTTCGCATTTGCATTCCGCATAGTAATCCGCATGCCCCAACATAAGATACTTCGCGCTGTCACTACTCTCGTTCATAACCATATTCACGCAAATTTCTATCATTTTGGTAGCCAAGCTCATTTCGGACAAACTGACGTCCTCGGCTTGCTCGATCCAATTTCCGTCGGAGTCTATTCCGTTTGTATAACAAACCTCCTCCTGAGAATATCCTTGCGAATTCACTCTGTCGTATGTGGGATCATACGCATACCAGTCGGGTTTTTCCGCCCAATAACCGAGCGGGAACCAAATGCTTGCGCCGCCATCCGAAGTTTTGTAATCGTAAGAAGGCGTATAGCCGTTTACGTATGCGTCCGCCATCAATAAATATTGTATCGTATGCCCCTCGCGTGCAGGAAATTTCGTGCGATCCTCCGAATCGTAATAGTAACCGTAATAAGCATACTCGCTTGCGCCGCTTACCGCATCGGTGGACTTATACGAAGGAGAATTCATTCGCAGCTTCGCCCCGAAGCTCTCTCCTTGATACCAAACCGAATACGCGTAATAATCACGTAACGCAAACGCCGGAGTCGTGACGTAATCGATATCGTAAGCTTTTACGATATTGTATTTAGGTATATACGTATAATCGTACGTCAAAAATTCCACATCGAAAAACGTACTCAAAAATTCATATGCCGCATATACGATTCCTTCGTTCGCCCCGGAATCCAACAAATAAATATTTTTGTCGTTTTTAATAAAATATCCGCCCGTTTCCAATTCCTTGTAATTCACGTCTTTCAATATATCCGCTTCTTTCTGATATATCGTTTTTCCGACGGAAATCACGCATTCCTCGTTGTCGTAGGATTTTCCTTCATCGCTTACGATATTCAAAGTAATACCTGTGACTTCCTTCACGTATACCTGTAATTCGCTTGCGGCATGTTGCTCGCTACCCGTTGCCGCCTGAGGAATTACGATTTTATATGCACTTTTGCCGTTATTTACGAAATACCCGTTTTCTTTCGTTATATAATCTTTTCCTTCGTGTATTCCGTCGTCGCTCACGAGTTCGGACGGCGAAGAGCTATCGTAGGAGCTTTCCGACGAATTTTTTCCGCCTCGCGTACATGCACAGGAAAACAAAAACAACGCGCTAGTAAGCAAATAACCGATTCTCTGTATTCTTTTCATGGTGCACCTCTTATTCCACCCAAATGTCAAATGTTTTTTGCGTTACGTTCATATATTCGTCCGTTACGTAATACGACACCGTATACATACCTTTTCTTGTAAACGTATATTTATTTCCCGACACGGCTTCGCGCATTCCGTCCGGACGCGACACAATGACATAATATTTACAATTTTGCGTTACGTTATCGAATACAACCGCAGAAGGAAAAGTATACTCGGTATTCAGAGCAAGATACGTCGGCAAGCTTCCTTGAACCGTAATAATCGGAGGAATCGAATCCACGACGTTAAATACAAAACGCTCCTCCGAAACAAACCATTCGTTGCCGTCGTTCGTCGAATACGTTATAATCCAATTCCCGTATTCGTTCAATAATAACGAAAATGCTTTCTCGGCATCGCCTTGATAATAAATCGAACCGTTCGGTCTTTCCACCGTCAAAGTCGTATTGGCGTTAATCGATAATACGTCATACGCTTCCGCGCTATGCACGATAATCGTATCGCTTAAACTGTATCTCGTTTCGTATGTGCCGTTTATATATAATACGGGAGCGGAATAATCGCTGAACGGCTGCTTGTTTTCCCCGATTGTTTCGGTATAAAATCCCTGATTATTGACGCGTTTCAACGCAAATCTCGCCTGTCCGCTTACTCCTTTTACCGTAAAACTAACCTTTACCGTTCCGTCGGTATAACCGTCAAACGACGCCCCGTTAGACCAAGTGGCAATTTTTGCAATCTTTGCGGATAAAGCATTTCCTCGCGAATCGACAAGTCGATTGTTGACCTCATCACATTCGTAAACAATATGGAAATAATCGGCGTCGCTATCAAAGGAAAGTCCCAAAGTGCCGGCGTCCTTGCCGTTAATATATAACGCCGTTCCATTCGTCGTTTTTCGGGCGGTAAATACTATTTTCTTAGTATCGTCGATATAATCTTGAAAAACGATATCCAAGGCTTCGAACGAGCTTTCGGACATGACGTCGAACAACAATTCCAAATCATCCGCATGCAACCGTTGCGGCAACGTGAACGTTTTATCTTCGGTAATTTCGAATACTACGGCGGAATCCGAAACAATCGACTTTACGTTTTCCCGATTATAATTTCCTTGCGCATCGGAAATAATGACGTAATCTTCCGCATATTTCGTTTGTATTACGGGCACTACGTAAGAAACCGCATCGTTCAATGCGTTTTGCGAATACCCGACCTTATACGTCAAAATCGCGCTATTCGTCGAAAACGTTTTCTTAAACGTCAAAGAACCGCTAAGCACTTGCTCGCCTTTTGCGAGATAAATCAATTCATCGTCAATGTATGCGGCACGATAAATTTCGGAAACGCTTCGTCCCTGAATATAATCCGTTACCGAGCAATCCGCCACGACATTCTCCTTTGCCGATGTAAAAGATACGGGTATAAAGGACGGAACCGCATAAATGCTTTTTTCCGCTCTAAACGCATAGGTCAACACATCGGTTTCTCCGTATTCGTTGCTATAAATATACGCCAATACGTAATCGCCCTCTTTTTCAATTGTATAATAATTCACATGCGAAGCGTCGTAACGCGCCATTTCGCTACCGTTCCTTTGCAATACAACCAACGGCGTAACGGAACCGTCTTCTAACGGCGAGAGCGGATTGGTCGCCGTTGCACTCGCTATTACGACTCTATCCCCCGTTTTATACTCCGTTTTCAAATCGATATCCGTTATGAAATTCGTTCTCGGCGTAGTCGCATAACAACGCACGCTTCTATCCGTAAAAAACGTTTCTCCGCCACGCAACGAAATCGAACACCGCATCGTATATGTTCCTTCACACGGAAAATCTACGGAGTTGCCCGTATACGGAATTTCCTTCCCTGTTTCGTCGAAAAAGCTATAAACCGCACGCGAGGAAATATCCCCCTCGCGCATATCGACAATATACGCTTCCGGAAGTATATATGCCTTTCCGAACACGGCATGCGTGGTCTGTCGCACGTCTATAAACGGCGTATCGTTTTTCACTTTACTTTCCGCTTGTTGCGCCAAAGTCTGTCCGCCGATTTTCTTAATGTGACAATCGACCGAATCGCTATGCAGTCCGTAATATCGAATTTTTAACGTACAGTACCCCGAGGAAAACAAATTCGCCATTCGTTCTTCCGTATAAACGTTTTCATACTGTGTGCCGATCAATTTTGCCCCGGAATCCTGCAACCATTCCGTATTCGTAATATCGGCGATTAAATTGTTGTTCAGCGTTGCCTGCGTTCCGCTCAAGCCGAAATTCAACCAATTCATCACGGAACTTTCCGTTTCTCTGACAAAATAATCTTTCTTCGCGCCGAGATTGAATCCCGCGTCGTAATACGATCCGCCGTCATACAATACGTTGTATTGATTTACAAACGAACTGTTCCTTCCGTAAACCGTTTGTTCCGTACCGCTTACTTGTAACAAAGCCGGATATGTCCAAGCCGCCCGAGTCGTAGCTGTCAAATCCGAAATGCCGGAAATCCACGCCGATGTCCAATAGTTCCACCAACCGCAGGTCGTCGGTTGCGGAGCAACCGCCCACACCAATTTTTCCTCGGGGTTTATCGCATCGGAAAGTTCGACGAATAAATAATCGAAATCCGTTTCCCCGTAAACGTTCGGCGTTTCAAAACTTAAAGTTAAAAATCCGTCCGTCAATTCTTCTTTTTTGATATAATTTCGATATTCGAACGAAGCTTCCGTTTTCCCCGTCAAGTCCGAAAGCCGAACCGTTGCGCCGTTCGTTGCTCGACTGTCCTGCTCGCCGTAAACGATCGTAAGCGCGTCTTTCGACGCGAAGTATTCGTCGGACTTGACATCGCTTGTTCTGCCTTGCGCCTCCGCCGACATGCCGATTCCGCCGCCAAGCAATGCCAACAACGACAAATATCCAAGTATGTATGCTGCTATTTTTTTCATAACCCGTTCATCCTTATAAAAATTTTTTATGCGTTTTCTCTTTTGCAAATGATAAGAATCGCACAAAACAATGCCATCGTTACGAACGATACACCTCCGAGGGTTGCGTTACAGCCGCTTGTTTTATTCGTCGCCACGGAAAAGGTGTAACGTTCCTCCTTTTTGTTGCCCGAAAAATCAATAGCTGTATACACGATTTCATACGTACCGTCTTGCGATAATTCCAAAACCTTCTCGTCTGTAATTTGCAATTCCGTGCCGTTTACATAAGCTTTTACGAACGCCGTCGAAAGCAATCCGCTGTCGTCGCTTGCAACAAACTCGAACACAGAAACGACAGATCCTTTTTCATACTTTTCCGCATACGTTCCCTTGACTACGATTTCGGGAGCAATTTCATCGCGTTTCACCCTAAACGCACGCTCCAAACGCATGGTCAAACCGGCTGCATAGCGACATTCATAAGCAATCGTATATACCCCCTCACGTTCCAGATAAATTTCTCCGTTTTCCGCAGATACTTTCTCCTCTCCGAAATATGCGTTTACGGTCACGTCGTATATCGTTCCCGATTCGTCCGTTGCCGTTGCCGATAACATCTTCAAGGTCTGTCCGAAATAATATTCCTTTTCGTATGTACCGTTTACCGTGATCGTCGGTATCGACGAACGGAAAGTAAGCTTAAATATACTCGTTTTGGTAATAGGCGTAGCCCCGTTGACGAAAAACGTATATTTCAACGTATAAACGCCCTCTTGTTCAAACATATATACGGCATCTCGCGTTACCACGTTTCCCTCGGAATTTTTTACCTCTATGGTATAACTGACAACGCCGTCCGTATGCGGCACGGGTAATATGGTCTCATTCCCGAATACCTCCGCATGCGAAATTTCCGAGGCAAGCTCTATTCGAGTCCCTAAAACCGTATGCACGGCAGAACCGCTGTTCCCGTATTCGTCCGTAACCGTTAATTTGATTTCATGCGTATTTCCGTCTGCAAGCAAAATCGAATCGTATTGCGGAACACCGTCTACTTCATAGGAGAAATTCGCCTTATCCGTCGCGCCCAAATGCCAAACCTCGAAAAACGACGACATATCGTACGACATTCCTTCGATTGCCGTCGCATTCTTTACGCCTTCGACAACGGGATTTCCGTCTATGACATCGAATTCGAATACGGTAGTCGGCGAGTAAGAACCGAGCGCCGAATAATCGGAAGCGATATATCCGCCTATTTTCACATAAAACTTTCCTTTCTCCCTCGGCGTATACGTAAAGGAGCTTTGTCCGTCTTTTATATCGAACCAAGTGCCTCCGTTGCCGTTTTCGTCCGTTCCGAAAAAGCCGACGCCGTAAGGTTTGGTTTGCGTTTCGCCGCTTGCGATATAAATACAATGCAAATCGAACAAATCCGCGAGATTATTCGGCGCATTCAAATAGACCGTCGTTTTCTTTTGCGTGGCAAATCCGTATGTATTTCCGCCGTTCCAAGGCGACGTTCCGCCGCTATCGCCGATCCATTGTCCCGAAATACCGCGAAGGTGAAAAGCTATATGGTCGTTGTGTACGGATTTATAAGTCAAGGAAAAAATAGACGTATTATTTCCGACTCCGCTACCGAAATCGCTTAACAATGCCCGAACGTATTCCTCCGTATACAAGCTCGCATACTTCGTCCCTTCAAGCTCCGCACTCGCTTGCTCTAAAAACGCCTCGGAAAGAATATTAGCCGCAATATCGCTTGCCTTAACATGGACGCCGCCGTCGGGCGATACGTTCATTAACACATTCGTTCCGTCGACGTGTCTAAAACCTTCGCCCGAATATACCGCATCAGAATCGGAGCTTTCGATGCCTATCGTTTTCTGCTCCGTTCCCTGAATATATGCGTACCCGTCCCGAATTTCAATATCGTCCGTCAAAGCGACGGAAAAATAATACGCATCGCCCCTTTTTATATTGATCAACGAAAGCTGTTTGTTTCTATCAGAAGCCAACGTATACGTCAAAATCATTGCGTCGGCATTATATTCGTCGTAATACACAACCCCCAAATTCGTTGCCGTAGGCGAAATCAACCCGTTATAATATACGGTGACGTCCTCTCCGACAGTTAAATCTTCTATTTCCGTACGAACGTCCTTATACAGCGGTTGCGAAGTTGCCGCTTTATTCAAAAAGCTTTCCAGTTTTCCTCTATCGGAATAAAAATATCGTTCTCCGACGGATTGATAATCCTCCGCCGCTTTCGCGGAAATATCCGCACGGAAACGCATTGCTCCGGTTAATGCAGCCACGCAACATATTGCCCCGATAAATGCTATTTTACATTTCTTTTTCATTATTTTACCTATATAACGCTTATTCGGAATGCGGCGTGCTTGCCCTATGGTAGCACGCCGCCGAACCATCTATAAAATGATTATTTGTTACTTTCCTTCTTTTTTATCAACAGTACAACCACACCGCAAAGCGCAAAAGCAAGCATAGCCATACCACCGCCGTTAATGCCGCCGAAACAACCCGTAGAGCCGCCGCCCGAGCTATTGCCAACACTCGAAGAAGTATCGGCAGAACTCGAACTACTATTCGATGGCGAATCGGAAGAACTGTCCGGTTTCTTAACTTCCGTCTTGATTACCTTGTATATCTTCCCGTTTTCCAGAGGTAATATTTCAGGCAATTCCGTTTCCCATTTATACGAATAATATTCATTATCCGCAACGGGCTTCATGGCTTGGATTTCCGCCAATTTCGTTTCACGATTTTCAATCGTATACGTAATCGTCGTTTCCTGTCCGTTTATGACAACGGTTGCAGTATATTCGATTGCCGTGTACTTTGCGGTAATCGTGATATCGTCCAATACGATGTCGCTAAGCGTCTTATCCCAAGCCGCCGTATATCCCTCGCGTTCCGAGACGCTCGGCAATACGATAGAATCTTTCGTTTCTACCGTGAACGTAATCGGCTCTACGCCATCTACACCCTTCACGCCGTCAAACGTAATTCTGTATTCGATTTCCGTATATATTGCGGTAAACGTGATATTATTCAACGTAATATCGTTAAGCGTCTTATCCCAAACCGCCGTATATCCCTCGCATGCAGGAACACTCGGCAATACGATAGAATCTTTCGTTTCTACCGTGAACGTAATCGGCTCTACGCCATCTACACCCTTCACGCCGTCAAACGTAATTCTGTATTCGATTTCCGTATATATTGCGGTAAACGTGATATTATTCAACGTAATATCGTTAAGCGTCTTATCCCAAACCGCCGTATATCCCTCGCATGCAGGAACACTCGGCAATACGATAGAATCTTTCGTTTCTACCGTGAATGTAATCGGCTCTACGCCATCTACGCCCTTCACACCGACAAACGTAATTCTGTATTCGATTGCGCCTTCCGTTTCTTCGTACGTTACGTTTTGCAAAGGCAATTCCGTCGGAAGATTTTTCCAACTGTTACCGTAACCGTTATTGGGTTCGGGCAACTTTTCTTTAATCTCTTGCAACTTTTCCGTTCTGTTTTCAATCGTGAAACACACCGTTTCGTTTTCCTTTTGGGAATCCAAATAAATCAGCGTAGCTTTATATTCGATTGCCTGTAATTTCGCCTCAAAAGTTACATTTTCCGTACCGAGCGTATAAGTCGTACCCGTTACGACGGATTTCCCGTCATACCACCCGATAAACGAATATCCTTCGGAAATTTCTTCCGCCGACAAGGCAAACAACGTGATTTCCGTCGGGCGATAAAAATCGTTATGTACAATCTTCTCGCCAAGCTTATAAACAACGGAAATCTTTTCCTTAACGACAACCGTTCTTTCTACCTTTTCCGTATTTCCGCTACTGTCCGTTGCAGTATAAACAATCGTATATGTCCCGGCGGTTAAAGCAACTTTACCGTCCTGAACGGCAACCGCATCGCCGTCCTTATACACATCGACATCTGCCGTAACGGCTTCACCCGAATTATCGCTTACCGTCGCAGAAAGCAACGTCAACATATCTCCGTCATAATAAACATCCGTATATTCGCCGACCGTAACAACGGGTTTTTGCGTATCATTCAAAGCAACGGTGAATACGATATCCGTACCGTCACCGTTTACCGTATAGACGTCACCGACCGCATACGTTTGTCCGTTGATTTTCCAACCGATAAACTCGCACCCGTTCGGAATTTGCGCCAATTCCTGCGCCGTCAAATCTTTCAATGTAATTTCCGACCAACGTTTTGCAGAATCCGCGGCAATCTCCGTGCCGTTTAATTGATAGCTGATCTTTGTTTTTTCCACGACGTCAAATGTGAAATTTGTCGGGAAATCTGTCGAATGAAAATATCCTAAAAAGCTTCCTGCAAGCGTCATGTTATACGTGCCCGTTTCCGTCAAGGTAATCGTTTTGTTCATCTGTGTCAAGCCGTTATACCACGTGGAATCGCCGTTATTGCCTGCGGTTTTATTCGCAGAGTTTGCATACCAACCGCTTAAACTCAATGGCGCACTTGTATTTTGCGCATTACGGAAACTAAATCCGCCTCCGTAAACCAAATCGGAAAGTTTATACGTTTCGCCGACGTACAAAGTATTCGTTTTCTTATAAATAATCGTGGAATGCTTTAATCCGAGATTGTATTCCAAACCGTTTCCGCCGTTATCTCCTATCCAACTGCCGCTGATACCGCGAATATGGAAATCCAATTGCTCCGTCTGCACGTCGTACCACTTCAATTCCATACGCGCGCCTTTCGCAAGCTGCGTCAACGTTTCCGCTATCCACTCCGAAGTATATCTTTCTTCGTATTTCGTGCCCGAAAGTTGCGTCTTGGAAGCCGTTAAAAACGCTTCGTCCGCAACCGAACCGATAACACTGTTGTTATTGTAATATACGCTACCGTCCGTTCCCAAATGGAAAGTCAAAGCTCCTTGATAAATCGCGCCCCACTCCTTTTCACCGGCGAACCAATAACAATACCCGATATCGTTATATGCCGACAAATCCTTGTACCCGATGGTCTTTTGCTCCGTTCCTTCGATGTACGTAAAACCGTCTTTTACCTCCAATTCATCGGTAAAAGCAAACGTATACCAGCTGCGATTGTATCTGTTCGTCGCGATAATACTGATTTGCCTGTCCGGATCGCTCAAACTCGTAAAGGTGTATACGATGGCATTGGCGTCCGCCTGTCCGCTCACCTGATTATCGTGTTTAACGATCAAATTTGCCATAGGATTCACCATGCCTTTCAAGGTAATTCCTATGTCGCCTACGCCCTCTACAGGCGTCACTACCGTTTCCACGCCCTTATACGCGGATTGCATACGTGCCGCATTATCCAACGACACCGTATAATCGCCGCTACCGTCCGTAATCATCCAGTAGTCTTTCTCGCTCGACGTATAAATCGTCGCGCCGCTCTCGTTCGTGCTTTCTGCTTTTGCGGACAACGTATGTACGCCTATTCCGAAAGACAAGGACATCGCCGCGAACATCGCAACCGCACCTAAAGTTTTTATTTTCATAATAATCCTCCCTAAAATTTTTTATTTTCCCGAAACTTTCTATTATTCTTTCAATCCGCCGACCGCTAGCGATTGCGTAATCACCTTTTGGAAAGAACAGAATAATATTACGCTCGGAATAGAACAAATTGTAAAACCTGCCAAAATTTCCGGCAACGTAGCCTCGTACTTTGCCGCATCATACTGAAACACGTAAAGTCCGTATGCAAGTGTCGGAGTACTCGGCAAATAAATCAACGACGCGGAATAATCGTTCCACGTGCCGATAAACGACAAAATATACAATGCGATAAACGTCGGCATCATCATCGGCACGATGACGCGGAAAAAAATGGTAAAATGTCCGCCACCGTCCAAAAGAACCGCCTCCGAATAGGAATCCGGTATACGCTTAAACGCTCCGTACAACAACAGGAAATTGAAACCGAAAGGTCCTCCGGGCAAAATGATATATAACAATAAATTGTTGTAAATATGCAACTGTTTATAAATCAAAAGCGTGTTCGCCAAACTGCCGACAATAGGAATAACCATGACGAAAATATTGATGTTGTACAACAATTTCCGAATCGCAAAATCGTATTTGGCAACGCAATACGAACAAAGTATCACGCTTAACAATCCGAAAAAGGGTTTAAATAACGCCAATGTCAGACTGTTAAAAAACATATCGAATACGTTATAAACATATACGCCGTCCGCGCGATAATCCTCGATGCGCAACAACTTGAAAATCTTGGTATAGTTTTCCCAAACAAAATGTTTGGGCCAGCCTAAAAAGCTGTTTTGATAATCCAATAAACCTTTTACCGACGTCAACAACATCCATACGAACGGCAACAGCAATGTCAACGCATGCAATAAAAGTATTATCCCTACCACGATAAACAACGTATTATAGCTTTTATGTTTCTTTTTTGCGGAAGGCACGCCGACGTTAGAACAAATATCTTCTCTTATCTTATTATGCTCCATACTACCCTCCCTTACAATCTGGAAGATGCTTCTCGCATCGGATCGATTCTGTCCAAAACGGCTCTAAACAATAACGTCAAAGGAACCGTAATCAATGTAATCAGCACGGATATCGCGGAAGCTTGCGGATATGCGGTTAAATCGCCGACCATGGCGATCTTGAACAAATAGAACCCCATCATATACGTATCCTGCGGAACGTCATTCAAGCCGTAAAACAGATACAAACTACCCGACAACGTAAAAATCGAAGCGACACCCGTAATAATGTACGTCGTCAACGTCGGGAAAATCAGAGGAATCACGATTCTGATCAATTCCGTAACGGGCGTCGTACCGTCGATTCTGCCTGCCTCTATAATACCCTCGTCGATGGAAAACATCGCATTGCTGTATATAATGATTGAACTGCTAAATCCGAGCCATAAGCTATAAAAGACTTGTACGCCGAAAGCATACTCGTTACTCTTTATCAGATTCGGCATAACCCAATCGAAGCGATTTGCAAAAAACGTAGGCAAACCGCTTTCGATCAGTTTCATAAACAGCAACGTCATTACTACGCCGGAAACCATATTCGGAAGCATATAAATAATACGAATCACGCCATGTCCGAACTTTTTCTTGTATAAATAATAACCGAATAAAATGTTCAACGGCATGCCGATAAACCAAGTTATAAAGAACATCGTCAAATTATTGAAAAACGAAATCTTAATCAACGATGCGTCCATTCCCGTAAATACGTTCTTGAAATTTTCAAACCAAACCCAATACGTGCTTCCGTCCGTTCTGTATGCCTTAAACGCCAATAGTATATTATTGAAATTCATATAGACGAAGAATATCAAAAACTGCGTCAACGGATATACCAGCATAATCGTAAGAAAAAGAATTTTCGAAAGCTTTCCCTTATTCACCGTAAAAGGCTTTTTTTCTTTTTCGTTTCTCATGACGATTTTCGACGTCGTTTTACCCATCGTACACCTCGATTAAACTTTGTTGGAAAGATAAGTATTATATGCAGACAACATCTCTGCCCAATTATTCTTTTTATTGTTATAGAATTTCGTCGCATATTCGCTTGCGCTATAATAATACAACCCGTTTATAACAACGTAATGGCTACCGTTGCTCGATCTTTCGACCAAACCGCCTCTACCCGTGTCGTACATATTGCTGTACAGCATGGGATTGATAAATTTATTATGTTCTTGATCGCGATAAATGCTGAGATAATTATTGACAAACGGAGAAAGCTGTGCTTTTTGTTCGCTCGTCAATTCAACATCGTAAGGCATCACGCCGCCCGATACAACCGTAAAGTTTTGAATATACTTCGGTTGATAGGAGTACACCATAAATTCCTTACATATTGCCTCTTTTTCGGGATCGGTCTGTTTCTTCAAACCCATATACATATTCTCGGCAATCGTGTAAACATTCACGTTTTCCGCTTGCCCTTCGAAATACGGTAAAGTCATGAAACGATAATCGCGCGTTCTGAATTTCCAATCCGAATATTTTTCCGCCTCTAACGCGTCAAACATCGTCTTCGATTCGTTTTCCCACCAATCCCCTTCGATCAACATCGCAATCTTCGTCTTTTTATTCTGCGCCGTGAAAGAAATGAAATCGTTTTGTGCATCGGTATGCGAATAGCTGTTCGTCGACGCGCTGGGATTCGTGTACGGATTGGTGATATTCAACTTCGTATCTTTGCATGCAAGATACGTATCCATAAATTCGAGTGCCTTTATGTTACCGTTCATTCTTGCGACTTCATAGCCGTTCTCCAACGAAATTGTCGTTTCGCCTTTCCCGTCTTTGAAATCATACGTACCGTCAAACGTCCAGTTTAACATATACTTATCCACGCCGTCGTACTGAGCCGAAATACATTCATAGATATCGTTCAGATAATTGGCAAATTTCCCCGTATAGTTAAACGCATAACCGAACGCCGCCGTCGCTTTATTTACCATCGCCAGCCATTGCGCTTCCGTAACGGGATGTCCGTCGTCGTACGTCCCCGCGATTCCGTCTTTACCTTTCGACAAAGTATCCGTCGGAGAAGTTATAAAGCCACCGTCTTCGTTAAACAACAATCCGTATTTCAAAAACATTTCATGGTCATACACAAAACCGCGCAACGATTCATTCAAAGGCACGGCATACAACTTTCCGTTCTTATCGGAATATGCCTTTTCGTAATTTTCGCTGCCGATCATCATTTCGCGGATTGTCTTGTTACTACCGTCGGGTTTCGAATCCCAAACATCGGTAATGTCTTCCAACAAATTCGCATTGATCATTTTGTACACATAGGAATTGGTATAAAACATATCGTATACCGCCGTTCCTGCCTGCAAATTGTTCAATACCGTATTAAATTCGTCTTTCGAAGAACGCACGGCAATTTTATAGGCATTGTTCGGATGCGATTCGTTATAATCTTTCACAATCGTATCCAGCCATTCTCTGCCGTAACCGCCGTTAAACACGGACACATAGATAGAAGGACGTTTATCGTCGCCCGAATCGTCTACCTTTGTTCCACCGCAAGCCGTAACTGCGAACAACATGCAACCGGTCAGTGCCAATGCACCGATTTTTTTTATTTTCATAATTTTGCTCCTTCTGTGAATTATATCACATATTTTTATTATTATATCACATATTTTTATTATTATATCACATATTTTTATTGCCGAAAAAGGATTTTTTTCGCATTCTTACGCATTAAAGCTCGTTTTCATATCCGCGAACGTTTCACCGCTCTCGTTGCGTTTCGTCAACCCCAAAATTTCAATACTGTCAAAGAAGTCCGAAATCAAATCGCTATCCGTAGACAATCCGAGATCCAACAGCATATACTGCGGCGTAATTTTTACCGAACGCAAACGCGTAATCAACGTGTTCTTTTCCGTTTCGGTCAAGCCTGCGTCCGCATTCACCGCGTCGATTGCCTCCTGCAACTTCGCACAAGCGGAAAGCAAAGCGGTTGCGTCGTACGTAGACGCGTCTTTATAATTCAACGAATCCGTCGTCGAAACGTGGATAGACTTCGCCTCGTACATATTATCCATGATTTCCCGATACGCCGCAACATACGAAGCATAATTTCCGAAATACAAAGCGTCGAATTTCTCGATTACCTCGTCAACGTCTAAATCCGCATTCCACATCAACTTCGTCGATACGTACAGATGCAAATGATGCTCATAAAAGTTATATTCTCCGGGACACCCCTGCGTCAACACGTGTTGCGTATTCAATTCGTCGCGATAATATCGATAATTCGCCTTCATCGCGTCGTAATTCGGCATATAGTAGAGATAATCGCTGAAATTTACGGAATAATCCCAAACAAGCATCTGCCCGTTTTCCGCCAAAATATTATCCCAGCCGACAACTTTTGTACGCAATTCGTCGTTGCAGGTACAGCTCGTATCGTTCAACGCGTGCGAAACGCAATTTCTGTAAGCGATTTTTACCGCCACGTCTTCGCGTAAGGTCAAATTTTTAGGGACTTCTATCCCTTTGCTGTAAGCAAACGTTACAAAGACGGCGTCGCTACTCGGACGTTGTGCCTTTACGGCTTTCGCGATTTCGTTTACCGTGTTCGCCACTACGCCGCCGAAACCGCCGTAATATTCGTAACCGTGCGTACAAAGTCCGTCTTTCGTTTCGTAAACATCCTTCTCCCAGAACAAAACATCCTTTGTCCCCGTCTTTTGCTCACTGCCGCATTGACATTCGCTGTAATAATCGGCAAACCCGAGCATGATGTATTTAGAATCGGCATTTTTCGAATCATCGATCATCTTCACGCAAATTTCGACGAGTTTTTCGATAACACTGCCTTTTGCGTCGTCGGAACCTGCCACATACGACAAGGAGCCGTCACTGTTTTTCGTCAAACCGTTCGTCCAACAAATTTCTTCCTGCGAATATCCGTCATCGTTGATTCGTACCGTCGAAGACGTCACCCGATTGTCACCGTATTTGCCGTTAACGCGTTCCGTATAATTCGGATCCCACGCATACCAATTTTGGTGCTCCCCGTAATAGCCTATCGGCCACCATTCGGAGCCTTTCTCCGTATTCACTTCCGCATAAGAAGACGTTACCCCGTTCAAATACGCGTCCGCCATCAAAAGATATTGCACGGTATGCCCTTCGCGCGTAGCCGACGGCGTGTATACCTGTCCGCCGTATTTACTGTTCGTTTCTTCTCCGTAATAATACCCGTAATAATCGTAATTGTAATTACTGCCGCTGATACGACTATCCGTCAGGAGCGACGAAGAATTCATGCCGAATTTCGCCGACGTGGACGCGTATTGCCAAACATCGTAAGCATAATAATCGCGAATCGCGAAATCGGGAATTTCCGTAATATCCAAATATTGATTCCGAATCGTCGATTCCAAAGGAATATACGTTTCCTTATTGGTCAAAAATTCCACGCCGAGCATCTTCGAAACGAAATGATACGCCCCGTATAAAACGCCGTCCGTCGTCGCCGAATCGATTATATAATTATGATTAACCCTTTGAATTACGAATCCGTCCGTTTTCAAAGTCGCATAATCGACTGACGATTTGTTTTTTTTTTGATAGGAAGTCTTTCCCAAAGAAACGACTTTCGCACTTTCGTCATAGCTCCCGTTATCCGCGGTTACGGGGAGCGTAGCCCCCGTAACCGCTTGCACATAAGAAGCAACTTCATTGGCAACGAACACGTTAACGTCGCTGCCGTATACCACCGAATATTCCGAAACGCCTTCCGTTACGAAATTATCCTCTTTCAGGTATATCACCAAATCCAAGCCCGTAACACTCATCGTGCCGCTCGTCACGCCCTGCGATTCGTCCACGGTCCAGCCGTCGTCGAATACCGTATCCCACTCGGTCGCGTCTACCGTATCGCCGATGTGCACGGGATTTTCCGTAAACCAAGTATCGATCGCGCTCTTATATTCCGCCGTTACATCCGTTCCGTCACGATAAATCGTTACGTACGGTTGAACGGAATTTTGTTGCAAATTCTCGTAAATCGCACAAATTTTCGCATAAGTATCGGCGGTCACGGGGGCGTATTTCGTCGTACCGTTTACGGTAATTTCATGGCAATACTGCGCGTCCGGTGCGTCCGCATAATCATTGCGCGCCGCTTCCATGATATAGGCATAGCTTCTGCCTTGACGGTTTTCAATCGTTTCGGTTTTTATCGTCGCGTTTCCGCCGTCGGCATAATTCAATACCAAGTAGGATTCCGCATAATAAATACGCGCGGTATTTTTCGGCTTAATATCCACTATCGCAGAATAGAAACAATACGAATTCGACTCTGCGTCATAATAGATTTTTTCAAGGTCGATATCGATCCGTACCGATTTCGTACTGTGTGTGGAAGTAATCAACGTATACAACGAATACGAAACGCCGCTGTCTTTCAGCCATTCGTAGGTATCTTTAGACATGTAGGTCGTGAAACGCAAGCCGCTGTTCACTGCGATTCTCGCAGAAGCGAAATCCGGCGTTTCGAAGGACATAAATACGGCGGTCACGGTGCCGTCATGCGCCGTCACGTCGATTGTATCGCCTGCGGCATACAACGCTCCGTTATATTTCCAACCGAGGAATACCTCGCCGTCTTTTTTCGCCGTCGGCAACGTATACGTCGAATCGGTAACGTTTTCCGTCGTCGTTTTCCCGTCTATCTCTACGTTCAATCGATAAGCGACCTTAAAAGTAACTGTTTGCGTCAAATATCCATCCAACCAAGCCTGCTCGCTCGGTGCGCAACGCGTCGTCACTTTTATCGACCACGTTCCCGTAGCGTTCGGCGTAAACGTCTTCGTAAATACCGTCGAATTATTTACGTACGTGTCGTTACCTATATTATTCGCGTCCGTCCAACCTTCCATTGTCGCCGTCACTTTTCCGTTTACTCGATAGACGGAATATACGTTCACGAGTTCTCCTATCGTATAACTTTCCCCTACATACAACGTCGTCGTTTTCGGGTATATATACGGATACGTCGTCGTAAACGTACTGGACGAAGTTCCCAACCATTGATTATTCAATTGCGAGATATTAAATCCGATCGTCTTTTCCGTACGCGCCTCGTTAAGCCCGTAATAGCTTACCGTCATCATACATTTATCCGTCGTAATCGCCGTCAACACCGATTGCGCCCATTCCGACGTATAACGTTCGTAATACGGATTGTCCGCAGACAATTTCGCCCTCGACGCCGACAAGAAACTTTCATTCAAGATATTCCCGTATATACCGTATTGATTATGCTGTATCGTTCCGTCGCTTTCTATATCGATAAAATAATACGCCGCGCCGAAAATAGGTCCGCCTTCTTGAGCGTATCCTATATTATTATAGTCGCTGAAACGCAAACCGACCGTTGCCTGCTTTGTGCCCTTTATATACACGTTTCCGTCACTGCCGTATTCCACGTCGTCCGTAAACGCAAGCGTCGTATTGTTATAGCCGGATTTATTGTTTCTATTGATTACGGACAGCTGCTTCGTCGGATCGCTCAACGACGTATACGTGATTACGATCATATCCGCTACCGCTACGCTGTTCCCTTCCGCGTCCGTGTATTTATCGAATGCAAACATATCGCCGCTGCCAAGCCCTGCCGACAACGTTTGATTATACGTCAACGTAAGCGTACTGTCCGTAACGCCCGTCACCTCCGTACGAACACCGCTGTTTCCGCCGGACGTGCTTGCTTTACCCGTGCAATAATCCACCGTTCCGCTCGATGCCGTAAAAAACGTATCGCCGACCCAAACGCCCGTTGCGTTGACGGTTGCACTTGCGCTTTGTCCGAAGTTATCCGAAACCGTACAAACGATGACATGGTCTTTCCCGTCTGCCGTATAAGAAGTATAATTCTCTGTTTCCGTTCCGTCTACCGTATACACGACCGTTGCTCCGTCCGCATTTTCCAATGTGAAGAAAGCGGATAAATCATAGGTTTGCTTTCCGATCAGCGAAACGTCGCTCTGTGCCGTCACGGAAGGCGCAGTCGGCGCAAGTACGTCAAATGTGAAATTTGTCGGGAAATCTGTCGAATGAAAATATCCTAAAAAGCTTCCTGCAAGCGTCATGTTATACGTGCCCGTTTCCGTCAAGGTAATCGTTTTGTTCATCTGTGTCAAGCCGTTATACCACGTGGAATCGCCGTTATTGCCTGCGGTTTTATTCGCAGAGTTTGCATACCAACCGCTTAAACTCAATGGCGCACTTGTATTTTGCGCATTACGGAAACTAAATCCGCCTCCGTAAACCAAATCGGAAAGTTTATACGTTTCGCCGACGTACAAAGTATTCGTTTTCTTATAAATAATCGTGGAATGCTTTAATCCGAGATTGTATTCCAAACCGTTTCCGCCGTTATCTCCTATCCAACTGCCGCTGATACCGCGAATATGGAAATCCAATTGCTCCGTCTGCACGTCGTACCACTTCAATTCCATACGCGCGCCTTTCGCAAGCTGCGTCAACGTTTCCGCTATCCACTCCGAAGTATATCTTTCTTCGTATTTCGTGCCCGAAAGTTGCGTCTTGGAAGCCGTTAAAAACGCTTCGTCCGCAACCGAACCGATAACACTGTTGTTATTGTAATATACGCTACCGTCCGTTCCCAAATGGAAAGTCAAAGCTCCTTGATAAATCGCGCCCCACTCCTTTTCACCGGCGAACCAATAACAATACCCGATATCGTTATATGCCGACAAATCCTTGTACCCGATGGTCTTTTGCTCCGTTCCTTCGATGTACGTAAAACCGTCTTTTACCTCCAATTCATCGGTAAAAGCAAACGTATACCAGCTGCGATTGTATCTGTTCGTCGCGATAATACTGATTTGCCTGTCCGGATCGCTCAAACTCGTAAAGGTGTATACGATGGCATTGGCGTCCGCCTGTCCGCTCACCTGATTATCGTGTTTAACGATCAAATTTGCCATAGGATTCACCATGCCTTTCAAGGTAATTCCTATGTCGCCTACGCCCTCTACAGGCGTCACTACCGTTTCCACGCCCTTATACGCGGATTGCATACGTGCCGCATTATCCAACGACACCGTATAATCGCCGCTACCGTCCGTAATCATCCAGTAGTCTTTCTCGCTCGACGTATAAATCGTCGCGCCGCTCTCGTTCGTGCTTTCTGCTTTTGCGGACAACGTATGTACGCCTATTCCGAAAGACAAGGACATCGCCGCAAATAAACTTGTCAATAATCCAATTTTCTTTTTAACTTTCATTGTAATCCTCCTCTATCTTCTGCTTTATTTTAGTGCTTAACTCCAATCGTCTAAATCGTTGCCAAGGTTATCGCTGTCGTTCGATAGCGTTACAATATCCGTAGCGACAAACCGTACAATTTCCATCACCAAGTCATCGTATCGTTTCATGCTTCCAATCCTCCTTATATGAATTCATTTTTTATTCTCACAAACAATTAAACCACATTTCACGCATATTTTCAAGAAGTATTTTTATCATCATATATAGGATTTTTATCTTTTTAAATTTTCAAAAGAAAATGCAAAAAAATTATTGATAAGATAAAAAATGTATGCTATAATATCTATATGACTAAAGAATAGGAGGAAAGGCTATGGCACTCCCGAGAAATTACAACTCCGATTACGTATATTTGCAATATATCGACGACCGACCGATTAACTTACTCGTCAACGAATTCGGCATAGACGATCTTTCACAAAAAAAATCCTTACCTGCGCGATATTTGCCTCGCTACAGTTTCCATTTCATATTAAAAGGCAAAGGCACGTATACGTTCGGAGGAAAAACTTACCCGTTGCAAGCCAACGATCTGATAGTCATCTATCCGGGAATACAATTTACACTTACGTCCGATGACAGCGAAGCTTGGACATATTGTTGGATTAACTTTGACGGGAAAGACGCACCCTCGCTGTTAAAACAGTCGCTGTTTTCCGTTGACGCCCCTATTTATACGGTGAAACAAACCAAAAAGATACATGCATATATCCAGTCGTTACGGCGTTGTAACCAAACAACGTCGAATCTTCGTCTGCGTACACTCGGCGTTCTTATCAATATATTTGCACTTATTTCGGAAGAACGAACCCCCAACGGCAGCATTAATTTATCCAAAGATTTCTATGTGTTGTCGACGCAAAAATATATTCAAACCAATTACCAATCCGCAGATTTGCGTATAGAATCGCTTTGCAAAGAGCTTTCCATCAGCCATTCGCATTTATGCCGATTGTTCCACAAACAAACGGGACAATCAATTTACAAATATTTATTGTCCTACCGCATGCAAAACGCCAAGCTGTTATTAGAAAACACCGATGAAAAAATCGTTGTCATCGCACATGCGGTCGGTTATAACGATTTATCTTATTTTTGCAGCGAATTCAAGCGTATCCACGGCGTTTCGCCGACCGAATATCGTTGTGATTTCAAAAAATTCAAAAAAGATATAGCTTTAAGCAATAAATTCACGCAAGAAACTCAAGTATAACACTTCGAAAAAATTTTTTCATTCTCCGCGGATAATCGACTTTCGTAATTTATACCACAAAAAATATATGGCAAATATAAAAATGTCGTCCTCGTACGAGAACGACACCGTAGCATATATATCTTTCTCGTCAGTCACCACAACCTTGTCCACAATTTGCCTTTCGGAATTTTGTAAACGCGATAAGAGATATAATCCTACCTTGATTATATCCGAAAGTGCAAATTATATAATTGTGGAGATTCCGCTAAAAAAAGCAGAACCAAGATTGTGGTATATGTATTATAGCCGATTTTGATGTTTTTGTCAATAGCTATCGCCTTGAAAATTGTTTCCATTACAAGATATTCTTGGAAAAATACCCTTTCTCTGTTATAAAAAATATAAAGAGCATTAAACGACACCTTGACTATATGACTATACGAGCGCGCGCCTGCGGCGCGCGGTCAAGGTGTCGGTTGTTTTACTT
>CAYZOF010000010.1:0-36504 GCA_964479935.1 uncultured Clostridia bacterium
TAACATCACAAATAGTTTAGCACATACGAAATGGAATTGCAAGTATCATATAGTGTTTGCGCCCAAATATCGCAGAAAAATATTTTACGAATCACAAATTTTTCCAATTTTGGTATTGACAAAGCGGATTTATTGTGTTATAATACCATAACATAATTTGGAAAAACATATTTTTGCAAGAAAAAAACGGGTTTTGAATGCTTTTTGAACGGCAAAGTATGCGTGAAGGAATAGAGAAACTGAAATGGAAAAGTTGTATGAAAAATTGCAGGCGACGTCGCCCGTATCGGCGGTGATTTTGGCGATAGCCATTATCCTCGGTGCGGGATTTTTAATGACGCGTTTGACGAAATTGTTGAGATTGCCGAACGTAACGGCATACATATTGGCAGGGATTTTGATAGGTCCGTTTTGTTTGAACGCTGTGCCGCAGAACGTGATAGACGGCTCCGCGTTTATTTCGGATGTCGCGCTTGCTTTTATTGCATTTTCCGCAGGGGAGTTTTTCCGTGTTTCCTCGTTTAAGGGAAAGGGAAAACAGTTGTGCGTCATCACCATATTGGAGGCGTTGACGGCGTCGTTGTTCGTGTTCGTCTTGACATATTTCGTGTTAAAGTTGGGAATAGCGTTTTCGCTCGTGCTTGCCGCGCTCGCTTCGGCGACCGCGCCGGCATCCACGTTGATGACCATTCGCCAAACGGGCGCGCGCGGTGATTTCGTTGATACGTTGATTTCCGTCGTGGCGTTGGACGACGTTGTGTCGTTGTTGGCGTTTTCCGTGGCGATCTCCGTGGCGATGGCGTCCGTGTCCGGATCGGTCGATTCGCAAACGGTGCTTTTGCCGTTTTTGTATAACACTTTAATGATTTCTTTGGGTGCATTGGCGGGCTACGTGCTGAAGTTGCTCATGGCTAAACGTTCCACGGACAATCGATTGATCGTTTCCATCGCCTTGTTGTGTATTCTTTGCGGTATCGGCGCGGCATTAGGCGTTTCGCCGCTCCTGGCGTGCATGGTGATGGGCGCGGTGTACATCAACGTTTCCGATGACGATAAGCTGTTTAAGCAGCTTAACTATTTCTCGCCGCCGATCTTGTTGTTTTTCTTTGTGCGATCGGGCATGGGGTTTCAATTGGATACGCTGTTCGATTCTTCTACGCGCGTTGCCGGTGTGCCGTTGTTGGTAATCGGCGTGCTGTATTTTCTTGTACGAATACTCGGAAAATACGTCGGCGCGTACATAGGCTGTAAATTGAGCAAAAAACCGGCAAAGACAACGAATACGCTCGGACTTGCTCTGATTCCGCAGGCAGGCGTTGCGATAGGACTTTCCGAACTTGCCGCGAGAACGATCGGCGGAACGACAGGCGCGGTGATTCAGACGATCATCATGTCTTCGAGTATTTTATACGAATTGTTCGGTCCGGCATTGGCAAAACTGGCGTTGGTGCTTTCGGGGGCGATCGGCGGAGAGACCAAGGCTGAGGAGAAAACGGCTCCGGCAAAGACGGAACGAGAGCTTTTGATTGAACGCATGAACGCGATTCAGGCGGAGATCGATCGCGATAATTACGCACGGAGTGAGGAAGAAAAGGCATTTTTGGACGCGGCGGAGGAATACGGAACATTGCCCGTCGCGAACGATCGAAACAGAAAATTTATTAATAGAAGGTGAAGAATATGCAGGATGTTATTGCAAAATTGTTAGGAGATTGGTGTTTGGGAATTTCTTGGAGCGGCGTGCTTTTGAAAGTTGCGTTATCGGTGTTTTTGGGAACGATTGTCGGTTGCGAACGCGCGACGAAACGGCATGCGGCAGGTATGCGTACGTTCATGTTGGTGTCGCTCGTGGCGGCGTTGGCAGGTATGTTGGACGGATATTTCATTACGACGTTCGACGTGAAGTTTCCCGTCGTGATTTCCGCTACGGTAATAGGTATAGCCATCGTCAGTTCGAATACGATCCTTTACAGTTCGAAGAGTCAGTTGAAAGGTTTGACGACGTCGGTTGCGTTGTGGGGAGCGTGTTTCGTATCCGTGTTGATCGGGTTGGATCTGTATTGCGTGGCGATTATCTCGTTCGTCGCGTATATGCTTTGTCTGACGTTGTTCATGCGTTTGGAATACGGTTTTAAGCGTCGTTCTAACCATTTCGAGATTCATTTGGAGTTAAAGAATAAAAACTCTTTGCAGGATTTCATTACAGCGGTGCGTCGTTTGGGATTGAAAATCGACGATATCGAATTTAATTCGGCATACGTCAATTCCGGTTTGTCCGTGTATTCGATTGCATTGACGATTATTTCCGGTGAGTTTAAGAAGTTCGTGAAACACGACGACATCATTGCGGCGATTGCGCAACTCGAATACGTGAATTATGTCGAGGAGCTGGATTGATTCCGAACCGAAAAGAAGAAAAAAATATACATAAATACGCTCGAAGACAACGGACTTCGGGCGTATCGTTTTATAACGATAAAAGTTTTTGCGATTTTTTTCTTGCGGTTGTTTAACGGCTCGAAAATCGGGTTAAAATAAAAATGAAAAAGAACTGCGGTAGTTCCGCAAAAGGAGAGAATGTGTATGAATATGCGTAAATTAACGGAAAAGTCCGTACTTGCGTTGCAAACGGCGCAAGCGACGGCAAACGAGTACGGCAATGCCGAGGTTTCGGACGTGCATTTGCTGTATGCGATTCTTTCCGACGACGAAGGCTTGATCGGGAAGCTGCTCGAAAAGACGGGGGCATCCCCCGAAGCCGTGCGTGCGGCTGCACAACGGGAAATCGAACGCTTGCCGAAAGTGCGCGGCAGCGAACAGTACATGTCAAGGACACTGTCCGACGTGTTGGAGGAGGCGGAGTCGCGCGCGAAGTCGCTCGGTGACGAATATGTTTCCGTGGAGCATTTGTTCCTCGGTTTGTTCGGAAAGGGCGGCTCGACGGTAAAGAAAATTTGCAAGGATTACGCCGTCGAGGAGAACACTTTTTTGCGTGCGTTGTCCGAGGTCCGTGGCGGTCAGCGAGTGACAAACGAAAACCCCGAAGATACCTACGACGTCCTGAATAAGTACGGCACGGAGTTGGTGGAAAAAGCGCGTGCGCAGAAAATCGATCCTGTAATCGGAAGGGACGAAGAGATTCGAAACGTTATCCGAATCTTGTCCAGAAAGACGAAGAACAATCCCGTCTTAATCGGGGAGGCAGGCGTCGGTAAAACGGCGATCGCCGAAGGCTTGGCGATTCGAATTATGAAAGGGGACGTTCCCGAAACGTTAAAAGACAGAAAGGTGTTTTCGCTCGATATAGGCGCGTTGATCGCAGGGGCGAAGTATCGCGGAGAGTTCGAGGAACGATTAAAAGCGGTGCTTGCGGAAATCAAGCGAAGCGACGGGCGGATTATTTTGTTCATAGATGAGTTGCATACGATCGTCGGCGCAGGGAAAACGGACGGCGCGATGGACGCCGGAAATCTGTTGAAACCCATGCTCGCGCGAGGTGAATTACATTGTATCGGTGCGACGACGTTGGACGAATACAGAAAGTACATTGAAAAAGATCCTGCGTTGGAACGCAGATTCCAACCCGTTACGGTAGCCGAACCCACCGTCGAGGATACCGTTTCCATTTTGCGTGGTTTGAAAGAACGTTACGAGGTGTATCACGGCGTGAAAATTCAAGATAACGCGTTGATCGCGGCGGCGACGTTGTCCGATCGATACATCACCGACCGTTTTTTACCCGATAAAGCCATCGACCTTGTAGACGAAGCGTGTGCGCTGATTAAGACGGAATTGCATTCCGTGCCTTCGGAGATGGACGAGATCGGGCGTAAGATCATGCAGGCGGAAATTGAAGAGAATGCTTTAAAAAAGGAGACGGATAAACTATCGCAGGCGCACTTGGAAGAAATCGGAAAGGAGCTTGCCGAACTCCGAGCAAAGTACGCGGAGATGAAGGCAGGACTGGATAACGAGAAAGCGTCCATTATGCAACTTCAACGATTGCGCGAAGAGTTGGAAAACAAAAATAAAGCCTTGGAAAAGGCGCAACGGGAATACGATTTGGAGACGGCGTCTCGGTTGCAATATGCGGAAATTCCGTCTTTGAAAACACAGTTGGAGACGCTCGAAAAAACGCTTTCGAACGGGGCAGGTATGCGTCGAACGCTGTTACGTGACCGAGTGACGGAGGAAGAGATTGCGCGGATCGTGGCGCGTTGGACGGGGATTCCCGTTGCAAAATTGGTGGAGGGAGAACGCGAAAAATTGCTCAGACTTTCCGATACTTTGCATGAGCGCGTAATAGGGCAAGACGAAGCGGTTGACGCTGTCGCGGATGCCATTTTGCGTTCCCGTGCAGGGATTGCTGATCCCGATCGACCGATAGGCTCGTTTCTGTTTTTGGGCCCGACCGGCGTGGGCAAGACGGAGCTTGCCAAGACGCTCGCACGGGCGTTGTTCGACGATGAAAAAAATATGGTGCGTATCGACATGAGCGAGTACATGGAAAAGCACGCCGTGTCGCGTTTGATCGGTGCGCCTCCGGGGTACGTCGGGCACGACGAGGGCGGTCAGCTGACGGAGGCGGTTCGTCGCAAACCCTATTGCGTCGTTCTGTTCGACGAAGTGGAAAAGGCGCATCCCGACGTCTTTAACGTGTTGTTACAGGTTTTGGACGACGGCAGAATTACCGACGGACAGGGCAGGACGGTGGACTTCAAAAACACCGTGATTATCTTGACTTCTAATCTCGGCTCGTCTGCGATTTTGGACGGAATCACCGACGGGAAAATCGCAGAAAGCGCGAAAGACGAGGTTATGAAGTTGCTGAAAGCTTCCTTCCGACCGGAATTTTTGAATCGTTTGGACGAGATCGTATTCTTCAAACCGCTTGAACAATCGGAGATCGGCAAGATCGTGCGTCTGTTCGTGAAAGAGTTGGAGGAACGTTTGCGCGAAAAGCAAATTTCGCTGACGTTGACGGACGATGCGGTTGCATATATTATCGAAAACGGTTACGATCCGATTTACGGCGCAAGACCTTTGAAACGATTCTTGCAACGGAAATTGGAAACGATGATCGCGAAGTCGCTGCTCGGCGGCGAATTCGGCGAAGGGGACGAGATGCTCGTCGGCGTCAAGGACGACGCACTTTCGATAGAAAAGCGAACGCAAGCGTAAAGTACTTTCGCTCGTCTTGACGGTTGCCGTTTTATCACAAAACAAAAAATTTTCTATCGACCGTCGCAAAGGTTCGCCTTTGCGACGATGTTTTTTCGCGATGAATTGGTTCAACACATACATGGTATCATCGTTTTTTGATTTTTTTTGTGAAAACATCGATTTCCGTTTCCTCGCTCGACGAGGCGCGCGGTATAAAAATTTTCTTGACGAAAAAACGAAAAAGTGATATAATGTTGAACAAAAGTGAGGGAAGCTTATGGAAAGGTATATGAGAAATTCCGATGAGGAAAGAAATAGTAAACGGTCGGTTTGGTTGGAAAACGCGCGGACGTTTTTCAATAGCTGTTATTTTTATGCGTTTTTGTTTTTGGCAGGAGCGTATTTTTCGTTTTTTCGCTTGGAGCCGCAAGGCGCGCTCCTATTCGTCGGCTTGATTTCCCTGATTTTGGTCGTTTGCGACGATATCCTTGCGACGACGTTTCCGTTTTTGTTGGTGAGTGCGTTCGTGACCGATTGTTATGATTCCTACGATACGTTCATCGTTTATGTGCGATATCTTCCAATCGTTTTGGCTTGTTTGCTCTTTCATTTTGTCGTCTACGGGAAATCCTATTCCTTCGGAGAAAGCTTCAAAGGAATCTTCGCCGTCGCGTTGGCGATTTGTTTGGGCGGCGGTTTCGGTCGATACTCGCTTTCGGAATACTTCCACGGCGCGTATTACGTGCTCGGACTGAGCGTCGGTATGATGGCGACGTATGCGTTGATGAAATCGCAGTTTTCGGTTCGGCGCGCGTATGACGCGAAAGAACGTTTCGCCGTGATAATGCTCCTGTTAGGCTTATTTTGCGGTGTCTTGATTGCCTGCGGTCGCTATAATCGGACGAAAGCTCCGCTCATTCTCGCCTTTTCGCCGAATAACCTCGCGACGTTGTTGATGTTTGCCATGCCTTTTCCGCTGTATTTGGCGCGAAAACATGCGTGGTGCGCGATCTTCACGCCGATTATCCTTATCGAGTTGTGGTTTTGCGAGTCTCGAGGCGGTATGCTGTTCGGGAGCGTGGAATTTCTTGCCTGCACGGCGTATTGGATTTTTAGCGGCAATAAAAAACGTCGAGCCGTTGCGGCGGTGCTGGTTTTTGTAATCGGCGCGTTGATTTTTCTGGCGTTCAAAGACGAGCTTCTACAGAAATTGTACGTCATCATGGGCATTAAGACGTTGCCGACCGAAGCGCGCGCGGTCATGTTGCGCCAAGCCGTCGAAAAATTCAAGAGTAGTCCCGTTTTGGGAACGGGAATTCTCGACGCGGAGATCCAATACAACGGCAAGAAAGGCACGATGGCGTGGTATCACATGATGATTCCGCAAATCATCGGCAGTATGGGACTGATCGGCGTTGCGACGTACGGATTTCAGGCTTTCGGCAGAATAAAACTTATTTTCACGAAAAAAGACGCTTGGTCGTTGTGTTTGGGATTATCGTATTTGGGCATTTTGCTGATGAGCCAAGTTAATCCCGGGGAGTTTTGTCCCGTTCCGTTTGAATTGTTGACGGTTCTGTTGTTTATTTTCCAAGAGGAGCGTTTCGTGCGGCAACCGCTTTGGAATCGAGTCGGGACGGCGCAGAACGCCGTATTTTCGAAAACGTTCGACGGCGAAACGTTATAACGCGTCTTTGGCGTGAGCTTGCGAGCGGAAGTATTTTTTACATAAAATCATAAAATTTGAAATAAGCGAGAACGGAAGTTGACGTAAACAGATTCCGTTCTTTTTTGTAAAAATAGGAAAAAACAGCGAATTGTTTTTGTTTTTTTGTTCGTCGTTTCCGATTCTCTAAAAAATTATTTTTATAAAACCGTAAATTTTGACATAAATTCGATAAGCTATGACAACACAAAACGGAATTTTGGTGTTATAATAGTTTTGCTTTGAGCGGAAGTCGATTCCGACGAATCCGAATTCCGTCCGAAGAAAAAGAAAAAAATTATGCACTTAAGGAGGCATTTGTATGAAAAAGAAACTATTTGCTGTAAGTTGTCTTACACTCGCCTGCGCGTTTGCGTTCGGTTCTTGTGGCGGTTCGACGAGCAGTGAAACTCCCGGAACGAGTGACAGCGGTTCGTCCGAGAAAAAGAATACGATCGTGCAAGCACTCGACCTCGGTACGTCGTTTAACTCTGCCTATTATCCTGAAACGGACATGCAGTGTAAACAGGGCAAAGTGGACGTTGCGATTGTGTTTGACGGAACGGAAAAAGGCTGGCAAGCACTTGCGGACGAATACGCGCGTTTGCATAAGGGCGCGGTGGTCGTGGCGTTGGATACGAAATATACGTCTGCCACGTATTCCGATAAGTTGAATCAAGAATTGCAAAGCGACAGCAGCGATTGGGACATCGTGCAAGGGAATCTCGCGGCGGCCGGCACTATGCAGGATTATTGTGTGAATTTGAATTCGGAAATTTTCCTTTCTAACCCGTATGCAGGCGGTTACGTATGGTCGGAAGTTTTGGAAGAAGACGCATATATTTCCGACAAAACGGGCGAAAATTCCACCAGCACGTATTTGCTCAATTCCGAAGGCTTGCAGACGGCTTGGTTTGTGAACTCCGTTGCCATGGACGCGGCGAAAGAGAACGGTTATACGAAAGACGGTGCGCCGCAAACTTGGGATGAGTTGATGGAGCTTTGCGCTGCTATGAAAAAAGCCGGCTACGAAAATCCTCTCGGAATATCACTGGATACGGACTCTATCAGCAATTCGCAATTTACGTGGCTTCTTCGCGTATACGGCGACCTCTATTACAGAAACGAATATAACAATATCGCGACGAACGAGGGGTATAGCGTGGATCTGACAGCGGAACAACCCGAAGCGAGCAAGGCTTTCAGTTATTCTCAAACGAAACTCTTCAACATCATTTTAGGGGAAGGTATCAGCCAAAACTACGTCGGTGGAGCCAGCAACAAATTCAAGGATTTCCTCAACCAGTTCGTAAAGATGAAGGAATATCTCAGTTTGGACGCGGCGACGACTTCCATGGAGCAATTCCGTTCGGATTTCAAAACGCAGAGTAAGGGGAAAAATTCACCTCAGATTTTGTTGGACTATGCAGGTGTAGGGCTTGACTTGATCAATGCGCAGAACGATGTTTTCCAAATGGATTTCTTTGATTATCCCACGATGGTCAGCGATTACGTCGAAGAGGGCACGCTTGTGCGAGACGTAGGCGGTAACGGCGGTTATCTTTCCGTGAAAAATCATCGCGGCGATTCTGCGCAAACACAACTTAACATCGATTTCATGAGGTTCGTTTTGTCGCCTTACGGGCAGACGGTATATTATAAAGCGTTGTCCGAGAATAACGTTGCGCCGAAAGGCATGACAACGGTCGTTAACGATTACGTGGTAATGCCCGATGTTTGGAAAGAGTTTTTCCAAACGGATAAAATCACTTTCTCCGGACTCGTAGACAGCAACCCGTTCGTCGTATACTTCATTCGTTCGTTGAACGGCGAGACGAATTCCAAGAACGCGTGTACGGCACTTTGGAAGAAGCTCCTTACCGGCACGGGTAACGACGCGATCACTGCGGAGTCGTTCGGTGGGCAGTGGCAGGACGCTTTGATGAGCGATTGGACATCTTTCTGCACAAAATACGGTTGGAACGTAAATTGTTATAAATATCCAGGTCAGGACGTTAGCTACGGAGGCTAATTCACTATGTTTAATGCGGAATCGGCAAGGCAAGACTTGCGAAAACCGAGTAAAGCGGTCAAAATCGTTTCGATCGTCGCGTCGGCGATTTTGGTGTTGGCAATATTGAGTGCCGTGATTACGGGGCTCGATTTGCCGCACTCCAAAAGAATTTATTCCAAGGATTCGGGACGGATCACGTCCGTAGAAACGCTTGGCGGCGACGAATGGTTTTACACTTCTTCTACGGGGAATGTGTATCGTATGAACGAACACGACCACGTAGAGGAAACGTTGCCGTTGACGGAGCTTGCGACGTCGCTCGGCGTGGACGATTGCGGCGAATTGCGCAGTATTTACGGCGAAAAAGGCGGTCGGTATCTTTACGTTTTCAGTTCGGGCGGATATTTGTTCCAACTCGAAAACGGTTTGGAATTGACCGTTCGCGGTTATACCTCGTTGCCGTCGAAAATGCTTTTGGGCATTACGGAAAAAGACGGAGAATTGTATACGATCAATAAGGTCGACGCGTATTGCATCGTGCAGAAGTTTCATTCGGACGCGATGTCCGCAGGTGCGACGGGAAAAGGATACGTATACCAAGGTTATAGCGGCGCGAACGGGATCGTTTTGCAGTTTTTGAAAAACGTCAGCGTATATTCGTTTGAAGTCGTGACGGAGCAAGGCGGTGACTTTTTATATATTTTGCATTCCGGCGGTTTGATCCGCATGGCTTCCGATTTTGCGATGAACGATTGGGAGGATAGACTCTCCGAGCACTTGCAAGCTCGCGCAGATGAAATTTACGACGCGTTGTACCGGGCGGAACTGGAAAAAGGCACGCCCGAACAGAACATTCGGACGAGCGCGCTGAAAGAGCTCGCTTGGGAAACGGCGTGCGAAGAGTTCGGCGTCGTAGATTACAAGGAGGATACGGGGGAGGTAACGCTTTCTCGAAAGGATTTTAAGGATTCCTTATACGGATATTATCGTACGGAAGGCGTAACGTATACGGGTTGCGCGTACATACCCGATCGGAATGTATATTACGTCACGGCGAACAACGATAAATTGTATATGTTGGATTCGGCGCAACTTTCCTCGTTGAGTATGGGAAAACCCACGTTGAAATGCGAGGAAGTGAGCGGTATTACGTTGGCAGGGCATCCTCGAACGGAAGGCAAGTCTTTGTTCTATGAGGAGCAGTTGCAGGTCGGTTACGTCGTGTATCAGGCGTCGAACAAGCTGACGCGCATCGATTTTTCGACGATGACGGTGGAGTTTACTTCTGCGGTGGAATTTGATATACGCGACGTTATTCAGTCCTCCGACGGTGGGAATATTCGCTTTTTGTACAGCAATGCCAACGAAGCAGGGTCGGGTACGTTGATTTTGCGTTCGTTGACGATCGGCGGTCAAAACAGCGAGGGCGTCTTGAAGGCGTTCCGCGCGATCGCGATTGTGTTGGCGGTCGTTGCAGGTTTGACGGCGTTGGTCGGATATTTGTGTTGGTTCGTGCCCGGGCAATATGAAAAGACGCTCGCGGTAGGCAGAGGCATGAAAAAGCATTGGAAAATTTTCGTGGTGCTTGCGTTTTCGCTGACGCTGTTGGGTATGTTCTGTTATTATCCGGCAATCGGTTCGATTCAGTTGTCGTTTTTCGATTATACGTTGGAAAAACCGACAAAACTTTGGAACGGCTTCGCGCATTATAAGACGATTTTTACTTCGGAAGACGCGGCGGAAGAGTTCGGTAATATGTTCTTCTTCTTAATTTGCGATCTGTTCACGGCGTTGGCGCCTCCGCTCGTTTTTGCCTTTTTCCTGACGATTATGCGGAATAAGACGTATTCGACGATTACTCGAACGTTACTCTTTATTCCCGGAGTGATTCCGGGCGTTGCGACGACGCTGATCTGGAAAACGGGTATCTACGGAGAATACGGCGTTTTGAACGCCGCGATCCGCATGATGAACGGAGAACCGATTAAATTCCTCGCGCAGACCAACATTGCAAAGTGGTCGCTCGTGTTGATGGGATTCCCGTACGTAGGCTCGTATTTGATCTTTTACGGCGCGATGATGAACGTTCCCGATAGTTATTACGAAGCCGCGGAATTGGACGGTATCACCGTCATAAAACGTTTTGTGTGTATCGATATTCCGTTGATTTTTGCGCAAATCAAATATGTGATTATTATGACGTTTATCGCGTCTGTGCAGAATTTCGGTAGAGTATATATGATCACAGGCGGCGATTGGGGAACAAAAACACCGATCTTTACGATGTATAAGCGCGTTCTGGAAGGGAATTACGGTTTGGCGTCCGCCTATGCGACGGTGATTTTCGTCTTCCTGTTCGCGGCGACGGTGCTTAATTTCAGAATGCAGAGAAAGGAGAACGAGGTGGCGTAATATGGGAAAAGCTCTAAAACGTTCTGACAGACTTTCGATACAGATCTTCATTTGCGTTTGGATTACGATATGTACGATTTTCTGCTTGATCCCGTTGTTTATCACGATTATTAACGCATTGAAATCTAATTTTGATATCGAAGCCAATATCTTCAGTCTGCCGAAGTTTGCCGGCTTCGGCGCGACGGTGAAAAACAATTTCACGTTGGCGTGGAACGGAATTCGCGACGCGTTCGCAAGAAGTATTTTCGTTACTTTTTGCGGCGCCATGTGCGAGTGTGTCCTCGGCGCGATTTTGGGATATATTTTCACCTATAAGACCTTTCCGTTTAAGGAAACGATTTTCATCGCCTTTATTTCGGTCATGTTGTTGCCGTCCATTATGGGTATGCCCATTCTCGTACCGTTCATGCGTGAGAAATTGAATTTGGGCGATACGTATATCGGTTACTTGTTGCCGAATCTTGCCGGCGGACAGGTCGGCGGATTGTTCTTGTTCCGTACGTTTTTCGCGCAACAACCGAAATCGATTTACGAGAGTGCGCAAATCGAGGGGGCGAGCGACGCGGATATTTTCTTGAAATTGACGGTACCGCTCGCATGGCCGATCATTTTGTATAAGTTCGTAGGGACGTTCAGCTCCCTCTACAACGATTATCTGTGGCCGAGCTTGATTATGGACTCCAAAATGACTTTGATGCCGCTAATGTTGACATTGCAACAGAACTTTACGGCAGGGCTCAGCGGCGATAAACAAAACGGTGCGATGTATGCGATGTATATTCTTTCGAGTATACCGCTCGTCTTTACGTCGATTATCAGTATGAAATATTTCAGTAGCGGTGATTTTGCCGCGGGGATAAAACTTTGAGTAAAACAATCGTAAATAATTTATATGAACCGGAAGCGGACGTTCCCGAACATATTTATTTCATGAATTTCCCGGATATGGCGGCGGTGGATTATCGATTCGATCGTTTGCACGTGCACCAAAGCGTGGAGATTTTGATCGTATATGGCGGTTGTATGCGCTGTATGGTGAATAATCGTTCGGAACGCATTTCCGCAGGGAATATCTTTATCGCAAACAGTTACGATACGCATTATTTCGAGTACGTCGGGAATGCGTCGGCGTATATTTTGACGATCGGGCAGGAGTATATTTCCCATGTCTTGGACGACAAAACGGAGTTTAACAATTTTCTTCATCCGTCGAGTAAGACAATGGAGGAATTGTTGCGCCTTTTGACGGCTGCTTATGAAAACTTCGAACAGTATAACGTTTTACAGAAACGCGGCTTTGTCAATTCCATGTTGGGGATTTTATACGATAGTGACTTGATTCGCGTTAAAGAGAAAAATCTCAACAAAGAATTTTTCATCAAAGTCAGCGAGTACATCGCGGCGAACTATGCCGAAAATTTGAGCTTGCCAGTGTTGGCAAAACGATTCGGGTACAGCGAGAATTATTTTTCCGCACAGTTTAACCGCATGGCGGGTGTCAATTTGAGCGAATACGTCAACCGCGTCCGTATCGGGAAAGTTTTGGAACAGAAAAAGACGTTGGAAAAGAAATATACTCTGCAAGAGATCGCGTTGCGTTGCGGTTTCAACAGTATGGAAACGTACTACAGAGTGTTAAAAAAGTATAAGGCGGAGAATTCGATAGGAGAATATAAAATATCGGGCATGGAAAAATCCGTACCCAAAGGGATGACGAACATGAAAAACAGTAAAAAAATACGGACGGTGATCGTCGGATACGGCAATAGAGGGCAAGTGTACGCGGATTACAGCCTCGATCGTCCGGAGGAATTGGAAATAGCGGCGGTCGTCGATCCGAACGAACGGAAACTCTGCGAAGCCAAAAAACGTTACGATTTGTCCGACGAGAAATTATTCAAAACGCTTGAAGAATTTTTGGCTGCACATATTGAATGCGATTTCGTGGTGAATGCAACGATGGATCAAATCCATTACGAAACCGCGATGAAAATTTTGGACGCGAAGTACGATATGCTCATGGAAAAGCCGATCGTTCCCGATGCGCAACGCTTGATGGCGATCAAACGCAAAGCGGACGAAAACGGTTGTCGCGTATTTGTTTGCCACGTGTTGCGATATACGCCCTATTATCGGCATATTAAAAAAATGATTGTCGACGGGGAGCTGGGCGAGATCATGAGCATGGAGATGAACGAACACGTCTGTATCGCGCATTATCTCACTTCGTACGTTCGAGGCAAATGGAACAACGAAGCGGATTGCGGCTCGAGTTTTCTGCTCGCAAAATGCTGCCACGATCTGGATTTAATGTGTTGGTTGAACAATGGCACCGCGCCGGAGCGCGTCGGCAGTTTCGGGACGCGCGCGCAGTTTGTAAAAGTCAAAAAACCCGAGGGCGCGGCGGATTTTTGTTATCGTTGCCGATTGGAAAGAAGTTGCCCGTATTCGGCGATTAAGCTGTACATGGAAATGAATGCGATGCCTTTCCTTACTTGGGACAGACTGAATAAACCGCTCGACGAAATTACGAACGAAGAAAAAGCGGAATTTCTGAAAAAGGATAGTTACGGCAAATGCGCCTATGACGACTTGGGCGATATCGTCGACAGACAGAACATCATCGTATCGTTTGCGAACGGTTCTTGCGCGAATTTTATGTTGGTCGGAGGCGCGACGAAAGCCGACCGCTATCTACACGTCGTCGGGACGAAAGGCGAAATCGAGGGCAAACTCGAGGAGGACAGATTTATCGTTCGAAGATATTCCGACGGCACTTTCTGCGGAACGAGCGAAACGGTGGACGTGCATAGCGAAGTGATTTGCAATGCGCAATTCGGTGGACATAACGGCGGTGATTTTGCGATCATGCATGATTTGGTCGCTTATTACAACGGGGATACAAGTTCGGTATCCATCACGAAACTTGACGATTCGATCAACGGACATCTCGTTATCTATGCGGCGGAAAAGTCGAGAAAGAATAACGAAATCGTCACGATCGATTCGTTGAAAAAATAAAAATCAATGTGCAAGGAGAAAAATTATGAACAAATGGCGAAAATGGTTGAACGGCGCGATTACTTGCGCGATAGCGGCTGTGATGTTTTGCTCTTGCGGCATTTTCGGAAACGGCAACGACAGCAGTAGCAGCTCGGAGCAAAGCTCCGAAGCGGAAGCGTTTTATACGGTGAAATTCGATTTATTGACCGATTTGAAAACGAACAACATCATGGATCAAGAAGTTCGTTGCGGCGACGTCGTGACGAAACCCGTTGTAGCGGTGCTCGGAGAAAATCCAGACAATTTAGAGGTAGAAGGTTGGTATACCGATTCGACGTACACAGAGCAATGGAACTTCTTGACGGACGTTGTGGAATCGGATATGACGTTGTACGCAAAATGGATCGGTCGTTACACGGTGAATTATTATCTCGGCGACAATTTGACGACGCCTATGTATACGGAAACGTACCGTAGCGGTGAGACGCTCCGCGATATGTCGGTACTTTCCGACGGATATAGAAGCGAAGGCTTTTTCCTCGATAGCGATTATACGCAAAAGCTTCAGAGCGGAACGCAAGTAAACGAAAACTTGAATATCTATATCCAAAGAAGCGACAGCTTTTATTTCTCGGCGGATATGATCGGGCGTCGTTTCGTGCCGACCGCCGCTCCGTCGGGGGCAGGTTCGACTGCCGGTAGTTTGGAATACGTCGAGGACGGCGACGAGTCTTACGTAAAGGCGAATTTCGGTTATTCGACGGCGGCGGATCCGCATTTGCTGTTGAAAAACATAACGGTGGACATTTCGTCCTCGCAGAAGATTCGTATAACGTTTAAGAATATGGGCAACGCGGATCGTCTGAAACTGTATTTCGTCGCTTGGTACGACGATACGAGTAAGGAACCCGTTGACGAGGCGTACTTCACGGAGAAAACCGCGTACACCTATATGTATACGCAAGACGAACGGAATATGTCGGAGGACTCCGAGTGGCTCGTAAAAGAATTCGACCTCGCGGAGGCGACGATTCAAAACGGGATTTCGCTTTGGGGGAACGCGTCTACGCTCATTCAGCTTCGTATCGATTCTTCGTACGTTTCTTCGAGTGAGGACGATCTTTCCAACGAGCTTTGGATTCGTTCCATCGAGGGCGTTGCGGACAATACGTATGTAAACACCGAGGACAGCGCGTCGGTAACGGCGTTGTTGAAAAACGACGAAGCGGCGGCGGTCAAAGCCGCGGCAGATGACCAACAAGACGTTGTCGGTTGGATTTTCCCCAAGAATAACGCACAGGTAAGCGGTTCGGCAACGACGTATGAAAAGACGTCAGGATTGTTGATGTATTCCGCTTTCCGTCAAACGGGCGCGACGCTCATTTTCAATCCGTCGGAAAACGAAACCATCGATATGGACGAATTAACGACGTTGAAAATCCGTTTGAAGAACTATGGTTATGGTTCTACGTTGAAAATCGCGTATAGGAACAAACTCGGACGTTCCGCGGAGTGCACGCTTTCCGTCAATCCCAAGTCCGATTCTACGGAATATACGTTGAATATGTTCGGTGCGAGCAATTGGAACGGAAAATTGGATACTCTGAGCATCGTTTACGACAGCGTAGGCGTTGACAATGCGTTGTTGATCGAAAGCATTGAATTTTCCGAATTTAAGGCGGTTCAAATTCCCGGAATCAATTTCAACGATAAAAATTTGTTCGGTATTACGGATACAGAGCAATTGTCGGTATCCTACGACTCGATTTACGCAGGCACGAAGTTCAACGTTTTGACGAGCGGCGCGTCTTTCGAAAAAACGTATGAGACACGTTTCACGACGGTCGGTTATGAAAGTATGACGTTGAATTATGCGGCAGCGAACGGTATCGGAAAGGTAATCGTTGCACTTACGACCGCCAACGGCGACGAAGAAGCGGTTGTAACGGAATACGTCTACGAAGTAACTGCCGGCAGTGGGGTACAGTCCGTACAAGTGCCGTTCGAGGCGAACGGACTTCTGAAAAAAATCAAAGTAACGTTCGAGGGAGTCGGCGAAATTACGATCTGTAATCTCAAATTCAATCTTCCGACGACTGCGCTCGATTATGCCGAAAGCGGATTCGTTTCCATAGTTGCGGAACAATTCAAGTGGGCGACGAGCACTTCCTTTGACGACGGTTTGACGGCGGCAAAATATTCGCAAAACGGTTCGACGGAATATATGAATGCGTACATGGGTGCGATGTACGCTGCCGGAATCGGCAACGGTAGCTTCAGTTTGAAAGGCAAAACGAAGCTTGTCATAATCTATCAAAACAGAGGTACGGCGACGGTGGCGACGATCGGATTGGGCATTACCGAGCGTACGGACGACGATTCGTGGAAAGGCGAAATTACGCAACCTGGAGGCAGAAATCGGCAAGTTACGATTGCGACGGAAATGGGCGAAAACGAATGGTTGGCGGCGGAGATCGATTTGACGGAATTTTCCGATATTACGGCGGAAAATATCGATAACTTGGCTTTGACGTGTATCTTCTGCTTCTTTGCGAATACTTCCTACGTCGGTTCGCTGTATGTACGCGGTATTTCCGTGATTTAAGGAATGGTCGGGGAACGCTTGCCGTTCCCCGAAAGGAGTGTAAGTAAAATGAAAATAAAGAAATGGACGACGTGCTTGGCTGTTTTCATGGCATTGGGAGTGTTCGGCGGTTGCGATTTCGGCAATTCGGACGGTTCGTCTTTCTCGTCCGTTTCCTCCGAGAATACGGGAGGAGACGCAACGAATTTTACGAATTTGCTCGGTCGGCAGAGCGAGAAAACGCTCGCGTCGGAGGAAACGTTCGTTTTGAACGTCAATCGTGAACTCGAGGGCAAAAATTACATGAAAGTAAGCGTAAAGACGGAAGTAGATCTTTTCGGTACGTTCGTTTACGTCAACAAGGACAATCAAACGCAAGTCGTCACGGAAGAGTTCTTTATCGAAGCTTCCGACGTCAACTCTGAAACGGTATTTAAGCAGTTTTTGGATGCTTATCGTGCCAACGCCAAGGGAAAATTCGATAAAATCTTGCAAAAGGTGACGTTTACGAATAAGAGCGATACCGCAGGGAGCGTGACCGTGACGGATATTTCCGTTTCGGATAGAGAGATTCCGGCGTTCGAACAGGAACTCTACATCGAAAAAGGATCTATCAAGGTCGGCGCGGATCTCGCGACGGGTGGTGCGTTGACATATTTGTCGAAATTGTATTATTACGATTCGAACGGGGAGCAACAGACCGTTGACGAGGTGATCGGCAATACCGACGAAGTAGAGATCGGCGTCAATGCGAAGTCGGACTGTAAGACGGTGCTTTCCTCGACGGTAAATCTTATCAATATTTGGGACGCCGGCAGACAGTTCCAACAGAGCTATTACGCCAACGTCGGCGGTACGAGCGCGAATTCCGTGGAAAAAATGCAGAAAGGCGGATATTACGACAAGTTGCCTTCCGACTACGGCTCGAACGGATACGAGCGCGCGCTTTGCACGACGGCGGACGCCAACGGCTATTATTGGCCGTACAATCCCGTACAGGGCGGCGACTGCGCGAACAATCCTTCGCAAATCATCGATTATGAAGTAACGCAAAATCAGATTTACGTCAAGACGAGGGCGATGGATTGGGCAAAAGGCGATGACGGCAGAGGCTTGCAAGGCACGGTGGTCGGCGGCGTCACCACGAGATCCTATATGGAAAACTGGTATACGATCAAAGCGGATATTTTGTACGTCACCAATCGTTTCATCGATTGGAACGGCTTTGAAGGTTTGGAGAGCGTTCCCGTGCATACCAACGAATTACCGGCGGCGTACGTCGTGCATCCTTTGCATAACTACGTTTGCTATACGGGGAATTATCCTTGGACGGACGGGGAGCTCGAGTGGCAGTCCGCGCTCGGTAGTTGGGCGCAGAAATCGCATCAGAACGTCGAGCCTGCGGAGGAATGGTTCGCTTGGGTGAACGACGACGGCTTCGGCGTCGGCGTATATGTGCCGAACACTAAACTCTTTGCGTCGGGAAGGAGCAATGCCTCCACGCACAAAGATTTTCAAGGCAATAACAACGCTTTCAAATCTCCGATGGCAGATCCGAATTTGTATAAGTACAACAAACCCGACGCAACGTACGCGCAACAAAGTTGCTACGTCAGCAATACTTGCTATACGGCTCCCGTCGTGTCGTGGACGATGAAGTCCTATATTCCGATGCAGTATCAATATGCCGTTTCGGTCGATTATTTGCCCGTAATTCGCGCGCAGTTTAAGGAAATTTATCAAAGCGGTACGATGACGAATGCCGAACTGGATTCTTGGAATTGAGGGTACGGGCGGAGCGTATGTTTCGCCCGTGTCTTACTTGTTAAAATATTAAATTTTGACACAAAAAGCGTAAAAAATACTATTTACAAGCGTGTTTTTATGCGATATAATTATTGTAAAGGCAACGCACGTAATGACGTCATTTGGCGTTACTTAAAGACTAAAGACGAAATCTTTCGTGATCAATCATTTTACAACGAAAGAAAATCAGGGAGGTAAGAATGAAGAGAAACTCAAAGAAACTATTGATGCTGGCATTGGCGGCATTGCTTGTCGGCTCCGGCATCGGAGCGGTAACGACGTATGATCGTTCCGCGGAGAATGTTGCCTTGGCGGAAGAATCGGAAGTTACGACATACGATTTCAGCACCACGGCGGTCGCGGCGAGCGAATGGGCAAGTACGGGCGATTTCAGCGATACTGCGTTGTATCGCATTAAGTTCGAGCCGACGAACGCAACTAATTGGGGCAAAAATGTTTGCTTGAACGAGTTAGGCTACGCGAATGTTTTTAAGTGCATTTTGATCAACGGAAAGTCGCTTGCGGATATCCGTACGGAATATGGCGAGCAAGTGGCGGCAGGCACGGCGTCTGTTATTACGTCTTCGCAGCCGAATATCAAGTCCGACGTAGAGGGCGGTAACGCAAAATATGCGCCGATTTTCGTGAATTTGACAAACCATGGTGCGAATTACGGGAATTGTATCGATATTTACATTCCGACGAACTTTATGGCGGCGGACGACATTGAGTCGGTTACGATTACCGACGATTTCCGTTGGGAAAATTCCGAGGGCGTGTTTACGGTATCGCAAACGATTACGTTTAAGACTTCGAGCTGGGGTACGACCGTGAAATACGTCGAGGGTGAAAAAACGGATACGACCGTATCGAATCTCAAGGCGATGAGTGCTACGGAAAATTGGATATATTATACACTCTCCGAAAGCGATTATGCTTCGGCAGGGTCGATGCAAGGGGCGAATCAGGATATACTCGCAGGGACGAATTTGTACGACAATATTTTAATCGACGATGTTACGTTGGCAAACATTTTGAAAACGAATGATAGGAAATATCCCGGCGAAGCGGAATATTTCGGACTTTGCGCCAACGCATTGGCGATTCGTGCGTTAAAGCCTACATCCTCGATTGAAAAAATCACGATTAAGAAAGGCGCGGAATTCCCTTCGTACGATTACCTCGTAAACGGCGGAAAAGTGAAATATTACGTAACGACGGAAGACGTGACGTTTGTGCGGACGGGCGATGTGGCGTTTACCAACGAAAAATATTTGATTAAGGCGAGCGAAATTACCATTTCCGACGCAATCGTGACGGGCGACGAAGGTGAGCTTTTCGGCGTGGATATCACGTATGCGAATTGGAACGGTACGCGAAATCTGTACGATTACAACTACGGCGGACAAGAGTTCGTGGAGATGAGAAAGCATATCTTCATCAACGGAAAATCTCTGTACGAAATCAATACGACGGTAGACGATAGTTCTTACGTGTACAGCACGTTCCCTTGGACGCAGAATAACGAAATTTTCAGTAATCCTACTTTGGTTACCGGTACGGGCAACAAATTGACGGTGTTTATTCACAAGGACTACGTACATTCCTTGCTCACGGGCGAAACGGGTACGATTAGCGTAACGGTCGCGAAAGGATTTGTACACGAACAGAATCAAGAATACTGCGTATTTGAGGACGCTACTGCGGTCGTTTATAAGAAACCCGTTACAATCACCTTGAATAATACGGGGGCGGAACCCAAGAAGGTGGACGGTAAGTTCGGTGACAGCGTTACTTTGGAAACGCCTTCGGTTACCGGTAAGACTTTCGAAAAATGGGTAGACGCGAACGGAGAAACGGTTTCTTCGGAACTCACGTTGAAAGACGATATGACCTTGACGGCAGTTTGGAGCATTACTCCGTATACAATGACGGTCGTCAACGGCGAAACGACGGAAACGATCAAATTCGGCGTAGAACTCGACGAAGAGAACGGCATCACCAAGACGCTGAGCGACCTTGCCGCTATTTTGGCGCAAAAGCTTCCCGAAACAACGGAATCGGCAGTTTACGTTTGGGATATCGCAGTTCCCGAAACGTTCGAGTGTAAGAATTATACCTTTACGGTGGTGGAACTTCCCGTATTGGACGTAAACGCAACGTATAAATTCTCGTTGTATCAGGCAACGCTCGAAAAGACGTTGTATCTCAACGGCGCAATGTCCGGTTACTATATGGCGACGACGGAAGATGCCGCGGAGGCAATCGATATCTACGTCGAATTGTCGAACGGCGGTTACAAATTCTATATGAACTTCGATAATACGAAATTCTATATCACGATGATTTCCAGCGGTAAGTACGTGAATATGAACTATTCGGATAAAGACGGTGTTGCTTTTCGTTACGACGCAACGAAGAAGTGCTGGTATACCAACGTGAACGGCACGGACTATTATCCCGGTACGTATACGAAATCGGATGGTACGGCATATAGCACGGTCAGCGCGTCGATGACTTCTTATATCACTGATTCCAACTTAGGCATAACGCAATTCCCTCTCGAATTGCAAAAACTGTACGTTTTGACGGTTGTAAACGGTGCAGAAAGCGAAACGTCTACGCTTTTGAACGACGCGACGATTACCTTGAGCGATCCTGCGGCGGTTGACGGAAAGACCTTCCTCGGTTGGAAGATTAAAGATGCGGAAGGCGTGTATGCGGACGTTCCGACGACGATGCCCGAAAGCGATCTGACGGTGTACGCAGTTTGGAGCATTACTCCGTATACGGTAACGATCGTCAACGGCGAAACGACGGAAACGATCAAATTCGGCGTAGAACTCGACGAAGAGAACGGCATTACGGCGACGACGGAAACGATAGGCGCGGCGATTGCGGCGAAACTTCCCGAAGATACTTCGGAATATACGTACGCTTGGTCGGAAACGCTCCCTGAAACGTTCGAATTGGAGGATTATACCTTTACCGTAATCACAACTCCTGTGGAAAGCGATTCGGGTACGCATTCCGAAAGCAGCTCGAGTTCCTCAAACGTAACGGATTCTTCTAGTGTTTCTTCGTCCGACGGCGCAAGCACTTCGGGCGATGACGACAAAAAAACATTTAATTGTTTCGGCAGTGTGAGCGGTGCGCTCGGCGGTATCGTTGCGCTCGGCGCGGCGGCAAGCGTAATGCTGAAAAAGAAAAAGGAAGAAAACGAATAAACAATCATTGCAACGGCGAGCGTAACAACTCGCCGTTGTGTAGTTTTGAGGTGAAGCATGACGAAACGTAATTTTGACGTGAGAGATATGGTGCGTTGGCGGACGGAGCGACGAATGCGATGTTTCGAACGATCCGTGGCAGATTGTGTGCAACGTTTGCGGCTTAAAAGATTATTTGCGAAGACGCGCGTGAAAATTTCGTATTTGAGGAAGTGCGGAGTTCGGAGTTTTTTTTAACTGAACGCATACATGGTGCAGCCTAATCAGCAAAACGAGCGTTTCATAATCGGCAATCGAATTTGCATTTATTGCGAAAACGATTGCTTTTTACACGAGAAACACGCGGAATTCGCGAAACGTCGTGCAGGCGGTTGACGAATGTTATTTTTTATGGTATAATGATATCGAATAGCGGCGGAAGGACTTTCCTTTTTTCGACGGAAAATCTTTTCGCCGTTATTTTGTGTTTTATCGAATTTCGATTGAAATTTTTTCAAAACTTACGATATTTTTTGCGTCAAGCTGTTGAAAAAAACGTTCGGATATGATATAATAAGGAAAAACGCATTCGCTTGAAGGAAAGCTGAATGAGGAGGATAAATATGACAAGAACGGAACAGAACGAATTCCCTTGTACGAATTGCGAAAACGCAGATATCGAGCGCGCATGGGAATTGATGACGGCAGATAAAGAAAAAAATTGGGTGGCGGTGCAAATTTCGCCTGCGGTGCGCGTGGCAATCGGCGAATGGTTCGGTATGTCGCACGGTGAGGACGCGATAGGAAAAGTCGTTTCCGTGCTGAAAGGCATCGGCGCGGACGCGGTGGTCGATACGGCAATTGCCGAGGACGCCGTGACGTTGGCGGAAACCGAGCGGTTGCGCGCGAGAAAAAAACGCGGAGAAAAATTTCCGCTGTTGTCCTCTCGCTGTACGGCTTTTTTGCAATTCATGCAAGAAAAATATCCCGAAACGGAAATTTCCGAAATTCCTGCCCCCGGAGCGATCAACGCATCTGTTTTGAAAGAGACGTATCGCGCGCAGGCAGGCAAGAAAAAAATGTACGTAATTTCGGTAGAACCTTGTAAATCGGCAAAAGCGTCTCGAAACGCAGATCTCATCTTGACGACGGAAGAACTGGTGCAGATTTTGGACGAAACGGGCGTGAATTTGCGCGTGAGCCGCAAGAGCGTGTTGGATATGCCGTTCGGCATGGGCGCAGGCGGCGGCTATCTTTGCGGTAAAAGCGGTGGTTCGGCGGAGTCGGTCGCACGGTGTTTGCTTGCCGATAAATCCGAAGAGGCGGTCAGACGCCTGTCTTACAGCGGATTGTACGGAGAAAAATCGAGAAGGACGTTGACGCTCGACGACGGGGAAACGGAGTGGAAACTCGTTGTCGTAACGGGGGCAGACGAGGCGGAACGCTTGTTGAAAGACATACAAGACGGGAAAACGGAGTGCGATTATGCGGAAATCACGGCTTGTGTCGGCGGTTGTATTTGCGGCGACGGACAGGATTGTACCGCTTGCGTTGGGGAGTCGGAGACTTTGCGCTCGACAAAACTTCGTGCGGTAGCCTTGAAAGTTTTAGACGAAAAACGCGCGGTGAAGTCTGCGGACAGGAGCGCGTCTGTTGTGGCAATCGGCAGGCTTTGGGAAACCGCGCAACAGCGACAGGCTTTGGAACTTTTGGAGGAGGAAGCTCGCGCCGCGGTTGAAGAAGCGACGCAATCGAACGTCGCGGAAACGGAGTCCTTACCCCACGAAGAAGAAATTTTGTCGCGAACGATTACTATCGGAGCGGAAAATGATAGCGCGGAGGACGAGGAGCTTGAAATCGAATGGATTACGCAAGAGGAATTCGATGCTGTCGGCACGGAAGATATAACGGAAAATATAGTCGAAACGGTTGAACCGGAAGAGGTTCAACCCGAATCGCTCGAGGATATTGCCGAAACGGTTGAACCGGAAGAGGGGCAACCCGAACCGCTCGAAGAGATTGCCGAAACGGTTGAACCGGAAGAGGTTCAACCCGAATCGCTCGAGGATATTGCCGAAACGGTTGAACCGGAAGAGGGGCAACCCGAACCGCTCGAAGAGATTGCCGAAACGGTTGAACCGGAAGAGGTTCAACCCGAACCGCTCAAGGATATTGCCGAAACGGCGGAAGAGTTAGTCGTGACGGAGGACGTGTCGGCGGATACATCAACGACAGCGAGCGCGGCAAAGCCGTATTACGAGCGTTTATCCGGCAAGGATCGTCGTAAGATGAAACGTAAGAACAAAGGGAAATAACCTTTCGGCGACTTAAATCGTCGAAAAAATCAAAAGAGGAGCAAGAGAATATGAAAAAAATTAAGTCAACGGTCGCGTTGATCGCGGCGGGCATTTTAGGCTCGATCTGTTTTATCGGTTGCGGAGCGGAAACTTCGAGCGTCGAATGTACAATGCAGGAAGTGATGGTGTATATGCCCGACGGCGCGCCCTCGATGGCGTTTGCCAAGCTTATGCAAGAAGATACGGCGGATAACGGCGTAATGTACGTAGTGGTAAATCCTTCTACGATTGCAGGCAGAATTACCAACAAGGACGAATCGAAAAACGCGGATATATGCGTTTTGCCCGTTACGGCGGCGAGTAAGCTTGTCGGCGACGGAACGCGTTATCAAATGCTCGGCGTAGTGACTAACGGCAATCTTTGCGTTTTGTCCAAAGACGAAGCTTTGATAAACGCATTCGAGGCGGATTCGTATCGAGATATTTCCTATCTCGTCGGAAAAACGGTAGGCGTCATGAAAATCAACGATTTGCCCGGCGTGACGTTCAAGGCAATCCTCGACGGTTACGGAGTCGGGTGGCAGGAATTGAAGAACGACGGAACGATTGCGCCCGATAAGGTTAATTTGAAAGCGATTGCGGATGCGACGGCGATCGACGCTTCGGCGACGGACGTTTCCTGTTACGTGGTGGCAGAACCTGCCGCCAGCGTGCAAGTGAATAAGAAAGGCTTTACCAACGTTTGTACGTTGGATACGCTTTATAACCGATCCGTCGGTACGGATAGCGATTTCGACGGTTATCCGCAAGCCGTCATGGTGGCGAAAACAACGCTTTTGCAGTCGAATGCGGAATGGGTAGAAACTTTTGTAAATCAAGTGCAAGCGTCTATCGAGAGCTTGAATAAGGGCGAGTTGACGGGAGAAGAAATCGTGAACGTCGTTCGCTCCAATCAAGAGGACGAGCATTATCAAACGACCTTGAACGCCGGCGTTTTGACATCGGATGTAATTTTGCGTTGCGCCGTTCGTTTTTCGGACAATGCAAGCGCGAAAAACGCCGTACAAACTTATTTGACCAGTTTAACGAACGTCGAATCGGGAGCGGCGAAGACGGTCGGCGACGGATTTTTCTACACCCGATAAAGGAGTCGCATGCGTACAAACGGCAGACGATGGAAAAAAATTATAGCAAAAAACGTTGCCTCGGCATGTATTGCGGCGGCGTTTTTGTCTATACTTTGGATGCTCGTTTATACGCTCGTCGGAAACGATTTATACGTGCCGAGTTTTCGCTCGTCTTGGGCGGAATTCAAAGTGGTTTTGCGCGAACGAAGTTTTTGGAACGCGTTCTTTTCAACGCTTTCGCGAGTCGTGGCGGCGTTCTGCGTTTCTTTTGTCGCGGCGGCATTGACGGGCGTGACCGCCTATGTCGTACCATGGTTCGGTCGAATCGTATCTCCCGTCGTTTCCGCGTTACGCTCCGTGCCGGCGGCGGCGGTTTTGCTCCTGATTTTGATTTGGACGAACGCCGGCTCCGCGCCCGTAATCGTGGCGTTTTTATCGCTGTTTCCGATGCTGGAATCGGCGGTGCTTGCGGCTCTCGGACAAACGGATAAGGAGTTGGCGGAGATGAGCCGCGTGTACAAAGTTCCGTTGACGAAACGGATATTTCAATTGTATCTGCCCTCGTCTGCGCCGTACATTTTGCGCGAATCGGGTGCGGCACTCGCGTTTTCGTTGAAATTGGTGATTTCCGCGGAAATTTTGGCGGCGACGTACAGCAGCCTCGGCGGAATGATGCAAGAGGCGCGTCTGTATTTGGAAATGCCGCGTTTGTTCGCGCTCGTGGTGGCGACGTTCTTGACGGGGCTGTTGCTGGAACTGGCAGGAGGCGCGCTGGCCTCTTGCGTCGAAAGAAAAACGAAATGAGCTTCGCGTTGCTTTACGCGGTTACGACGAAATAAAACAATTAGAAAAAACGTTCGGTAAGCGGCTGAACGATGACGGGAGCGGAACAGCCAATGATTTTAACGGCAGATTATCATACACATACGCCGTATTCACACGGGAAGAACACCGTGGAGGAGAATGCGGTGACGGCAAAGGAGCGTGGTTTGCGCCAAATCGGGATCAGCGATCACGGCTTTATGCATATTAAATTCGGTTTACGTCGAGGACGATTACGGGAATATATTGCCGATTGCAGAGCCGCGTCGGCGAAACTCGGCATCGACGTGTTGGTCGGTATCGAGGCGAATATTCTCGGCGAGGGCGGCAAGGCGGATTTAACGGAAAAGGATTTTGAAAATTTCGATCTTTATTTATGCGGAAAACACGTATTCGTGCGCTACGACGGGTTCGGAAACGTCATGCGTTACGGTTGCGGAAACTTTTTTTGCGACAAATTTCGCAAGACCGCGCCGCAGAACTTGATACGGCGGAATACGGAGGCGTATTGCAACGCGATCAAAAACAATCCGCTCGACGCGATTACGCATTTGGGGTATAAATGCCCTGCTGATACGTTGGAGGTGGCGAAGTGCGCCGCCGATTACGGAACGTATATCGAATTGAATTCGAAAAAGACGCATTTATCGGACGAGGAGCTTTCCGAAATCGCGCAAAAGACTTCGGTGCGGTTTATCGTCGGCTCGGACGCGCATTCGGCGGACAGAGTCGGAGACGCGAAAATCGTGGAAGAGCAGTTGCGCCGTATCGATTTCCCTTACGAGCGAATCGACAATATCGACGGCAGATTGCCGATTTTCCGTTTTCAGGATTATAAAAATAGGTTATAAATCAAATATGAGTTTCACTTCGGACTTAAAAAAAGAAATCATTTCGCGCGGAATCGGCGGTGAAAACGCGCTCGCAGAGAAAAAATCGGGGCTTTCCGCGTTTATCCGCACCAGCGGTACGCTCGGAGTCAAAGACGGCGAGCCGAAGTTTTTTATCGTCAGCGAAACGGAGAACGTTGCTGAATTTTTTACGACGCTCTTTTCCGAGATTTTCGATGCGGAGCTTGCCGTCACCAACGCGACGATCGACAGAATGAGCCGTCGCGACAAACTTATGTTGCAATGTCCGAGGCTCGATAACGGTTACGTCTTAAAGGAGTTGTGGTTGCTGAAACGGTCGGGTGAAGGCTTCAAAGAGGGAATATCGTCCGGGGCGATCGCGACGGAACGACAGAAGATCGTTTACGTGCAAGGCGCGTTTTTGGGCGGCGGCAGTTGCACGATCCCGGGAGAGCGCGGCAAGACCGGATATCATTTGGAGATTGTGTTTTTCGAAAGAAAGACTGCGCGAGATTTTTGCGCGTTGTTGTCGGAATTCGAATTGCTCGTGAAACTCATCGAACGCAAGGAAACGTTCGTCGTGTATATAAAAAGCAAAGAAATGATTTCGGATTTTCTTTCGCTCGTCGGGGCGGAGCATTGCTTGAAGAAGTTTTCCGCGCTGGTGGAAAAACGCGACGAAGCGAATCAAAGAAATCGTACGCAGAATTGCATGGCAGGAAACGCGGATAAAGCCGCTATGGCGGCGGTGAAACAGGTGTTTGCCATTCGGAAATTGCAAGAAACGGGCGCGTACGAGGAATTGAGTTCGGAGTTAAAGGAGTTGGCGGAGCTTCGCTTGCTACAACCGTCCATGTCCTTGCAGGAATTGGCGGATCGCCTGAAAATCAGCAAGAGCTGTTTGAATCACCGCATGCGAAAATTGACGGAATTGGCAAATAAAGAATAAAGACGATGCCGCATAATAACGAGGCTTCTCGGCGGATGCAATATGCGGCTTTACCCAAAAACGAAGAGAAAAGGAAGACTATGACGGATTTTGTACATTTACACTTACACACGGAATACAGCCTTTTGGACGGCGCGGCAAAAGTAGACGATTTGGTAGATTATCTCGCAAAGAACAATATCGATACCTGCGCCGTGACCGACCACGGAAATATGTACGCGTCTTTATATTTCGCGGAAGAATGCGTAAAAAAAGGCATTAAATACATTATCGGTTGCGAATTGTACGCGACGGACGACCATTTGGATAAGCGTCCCGGCACAAAAACGGAGCATATTCTCCTGCTTGCCAAAAACAAAACGGGTTATAAAAATATCGTCAAGCTCGATTCGCTTTCCTACGTGGACGGCTTTTACGGGAAACCTCGTATCAGCTACGACTTGATCAAAAAACATCACGAAGGAGTCATTTGCCTTTCCGCCTGCTTGGCAGGTCGTTTGCCGCAACTTTTGCTGCAAGGCGATCGCGACGCGGCGAAAAATTGGGCGGCGGAGATGAAAGAGGTATTCGGAGAGGATTTCTACATCGAATTGCAGGATCACGGCATTCCCGAGGAAAAACAAATCATTCCCGAATTGATTCAAATCGCGAGGGAACTGGATATTCCGTTGGTGGCGACCAACGACGTGCATTACATCGAAAAAGAGGATTGGGAAGCGCACGACGTCTTGCTCTGTATTCAGACGAAAAAGACGCTTGCCGATCCGAAACGTCTGAAATTCGATACGCATGAATTTTATATGAAAACCGGCGACGAAATGGCGGAATTGTTTTCTTATGCGCCCGAGGCGATTTCCAATACGCGCGTGATCGCGGATAAAATCGAAGAACCCGTATTCAATCTGACGCCGAAGGGCGATCCGATTCGTGACACTTCGTTGATTCCTCTGTATAAACCGGACGACGGAAGCACTTCGCCCGATTATTTGACGCGCCTTACTTGGGAGGGCTTGCCGAAGCGTTATAAGGAAATTACCGATACGATTAAGCAGAGGGCGGAATACGAGCTCGGCATCATTATCAAAATGGGATTCGCGGATTATTTCTTGATCGTGTGGGATTATATCAACTGGTCGCGTTTGCACGGGATTCCCGTCGGACCGGGACGTGGTTCGGGCGTCGGCAGCATTGTCGCGTATTCGATTGGAATTACGGACGTCGATCCGCTTCGTTACGACTTGATTTTCGAACGTTTTTTGAACCCAGATCGTGTTTCCATGCCCGACTTCGACGTGGACTTCTGTACGAAACGCCGTATCGAAACGATCGAATACGTTCGGGAGAAATACCACCCCGAAAACGTGGCGCAGATCGTTACGTTCGGTACGCTCGCGTCGCGCGCCGTCATCAAAGACGTGGGGCGCGTTATGGGCGTTCCGTATTCGGAAACGGATAAAGTGGCGAAACTCATGGACGGGAAATCCACTATCGGCGAATTGCTCGGACGGAAGATCCCGAAACTGGAAAAGCAGATCGCAGAAGAATCCAACGAAGAAAAACGCGCGGAATTGCAGAAAAAACTCGCGGAACAAAAACAGAAGAAAAATTCAGAATTCATAGAAGTGTACGAAACGAACGCCGAATTGCACGCGGTTATCGATATGGGATTGAAGCTTGAAGGTATGCCGAAAAATACGTCGCAACACGCGGCAGGCGTTGTGATCTGCAATAAAGTGCTTTCGGATAACGTTCCGCTCGCCCGAAACGGCGAAGATATCGTTACGCAGTTCGATATGAAAGAAGTCGAAGCCGTCGGCATGTTGAAGATGGACTTTTTGGCATTGACGACGTTGACGGATATTCAAAACACTTTGGAGTATATAAAAGAGGGCAAGGGCGTCGAGATCGATTTCAACGAGCTGGGTGTTGACGTGCCGGAAGCTTATCAATTGATCTCGTCCGGGGATACGGACGCCGTGTTCCAACTCGAACAAGGCGGCATGAAAAAGTTCATGAAAGAATTACAGCCGAGCTGTTTGGAAGACTTGATCGCAGGGATTTCTTTGTATCGTCCCGGTCCGATGGACTTTATTCCCACCTATATTCACAATAAACACAATCCTGCGGATATCGTTTACGATACACCGTATTTGGAGCCGATCTTGAAGAACTCCTACGGCGTCATCGTGTATCAGGAGCAGGTTATGCAGATTTTCCAACAGCTTGCAGGCTATACCTACGGTCAAGCCGACCTTGTTCGTCGAGCGATGGCGAAAAAGAAGAAAAAAGAGCTGATGGAACAAAAGGACAAATTCATTTACGGCGCGCCCGAAGAAGGCATCACCGGTTGCGTTTCGAAAGGCATTCCCTCCGAGGTCGCGTCGAAAATATTCGGAGACATGGAAAGTTTCGCGTCGTATGCGTTCAATAAATCGCATGCGGCGGCGTATGCGGTGGTTGCGTATCGGACGGCGTATTTGAAGTATTTTTACCCCAGGGAATTCTTGGCGGGTATTCTGAACGACCGTATCGACAAGAGCGACGAAGTCTCCAAATATATCATGTATATGAAAGAAAAGAATATCGACGTCTTGCCGCCCGATATCAATAAATCCAAAGACATTTTCTGGGTGGAAGGCAACGGAATTCGAATTGGACTCGGTGCACTCCGAGGCGTCGGTCAGGACGCGATCGCCGCGGTCATCAATGAGCGTACGGAGCACGGTTTATTCAAGGACTTTGCGGATTTTGCCATGCGTTGCGCGAAATACGTGAACAAACGTATTTTGGAAAGTTTGATCTACGCAGGCGCGTTTGACTGTTTCGGATACGCGCGCGCGCAGGTTGCGGCGGTGTACGAAGACGTTATGGCTCGCGTAAACGGCATAGAAAAACAAAAAGCCGGCGCGCAGATTTCGCTGTTCGGCGGCATCATCGAGGAACAGGCAATCGAGGTCCGGTTCCCGAACATTCCCGAATACGAAACGATGGAGCGGCTTTCGAAAGAAAAATCCGTTTTGGGCGTATATATCAGCGGACACCCGTTCGAGAAGTTTTTACCGTACTTCAAGGATAGAACGTTCAATTGTTCCATGCTTTCTGCATACGAGGAAAACGAAGAAACAGGCGAAAAGACGTACGCGGAGATTTCGGACGGACAACAGGTGTCCATGGGCGGTATGATTTCTACGTTCAAGAAATTAAAAACTCGTACGGGTTCGTTTATGGCGTTTGTGACTGTGGAAGATTTATACGGTTCGATCGAGTGCGTTTGTTTCCCGAAGGTTTACGAGAGAATGAAGAATTTCATGGTGGCGGACAAAGTCGTTTCGCTCACGGGCAAGATTAGTCTCGACGAGGAAAAGGCTCCCGTTATCATCGTAGAGAAGATTTGGGAGTTCACTTTAGAAGAGCCGAAACCGGCGGAACCCATTTACGGGGCGCACCGCGAAGCGTACGCCTCGGGGAACGAAACGCCTCGAGTGCCGCCGCTTCGGGCGGAATCCCAACGGGAGAAGAATCTTTGGCTGAACGTATCGTCGCTCGAAGACGAGGACATCGAAGAACTGTTGGATACTTTGACGTTTTACGAAGGCGAAACGCCGGTGTGGTTCGTAAAAGACGGGAAGAAGATGCGTTGCTCGCAAAAGGTGACGCCGAATAAGGCACTCATGGCAGAGCTGTCCAGTTTTTTGTCGGAAAACGCGATAAAACTTCTGTAAAATAAAAAAATATCGAAAAAGGCTTGAAAAGTATTTGTTTTTTTTGAAAGTTTTGCTATAATATATTATGCGTATGGTAAAGAGAATAAGGGAAAACGTTGAGAACAAAAGAGAATATCAGAACAGAGGTATATGAAAACATGAAACGTATAGGTTTGTTGACGAGCGGTGGCGACGCACCCGGTATGAATGCGGCGATACGCGCGGTGGTTCGTTCCGCAATCTTTTTCGGGATAGATGTCTACGGCATCGAACGCGGTTACGCGGGCTTGATCGAGGATGACGTTATTCCCATGGAAATGCGTAGCGTTTCCAATATCGTGCAGATGGGCGGTACGAAGCTCCGTACGGCAAGATGCATGGAAATGCTGACGGTGGAAGGACAGAAAAAAGCCTTGGATACTTTGCAGAAGTACGGCATCGAAGGTCTTGTCGTCATCGGCGGAGACGGTTCGTTCCACGGCGCGAAAGTGCTCAGCGATTACGGTATTCCGACCATTGGAATTCCGGGGACGATCGATAACGATCTTGCTTACACGGATTACACGCTCGGATTCGATACGGCGGTGAACACTTGTTTGGACATCATCAATAAGCTTCGTGATACGATGACCTCGCACGAACGCGTTTCAGTTGTGGAGGTAATGGGCAGACATTGCGGAGATATCGCTTTGTACAGCGGTATCGCTTCGGGTGCGGAAATTATCGTCGTTCCCGAAATTCTTTTCGATATGAACGAAATCGTGCGTCATATTAACAATTCGAGATCAACCGGAAAACACTCCAACATCATCGTATTGGCGGAGGGCGTGATGAGCGCGGAACAATTCGCCAAGCAGTTGCAGACTTGTACGCAATACAGCGTGCGTTCGACTTGTATCGGGCACGTGCAACGCGGCGGCTCGCCGTCGATGGCAGACAGAATGTTGGCGGCGCAATTCGGCAACAAAGCGGTGCGGTTGCTCAAGGAAGGCGTCGGAAATCGCGTAGTGGGGATTCGTGACAATAAAATCATCGATATGGACATAACGGAAGCGTTGTCGATGAAGAAAACGTTCAATTACGAATTGTACGAAACGTTGCAGATGATTTCGATGTAAAACATGCTAAAGCCGCTCGCAAGGGCGGCTTTTTCGTGAAATTTATAAAAATATCTGAAAAAGTTGTTTTTATCGTTGAAATTTTGGTTATTATATAGTATAATATGTCATGGTGTGTTTTTGCGCTCTAATGATTCGGAGAGGATGAATATGGTATTAACCGTTTGCATGAGTCCCAGTATCGACGTTACGATCGAGCTGGATTCGCTCAATATAGGTCAGACAAACATTGTAAAGAGCAAAAATCTTTCCTTCGGCGGAAAGGCGTTGAACGTGGCAATCGGCGTTCGGCGTTTGGGATACGAGTCTTCGACGACGGGGATCATGTATAACGAAAACGGCTATATGTTCGAAAACGCTTTAGATAAAGAAGGCGTTCCTTTTACGTTCGTTTGGAATAAAGGCAGAGTGCGCGAAAATTACAAATTCATCGATAACCGAGCAATGCTTACTGAAGTCAATGACGTGGGCGAAGAGGTTCGAAACGACAAAATGGAGGAGCTGTTGGGGCTTGTCCGCATGTTGTCCGCGAGGAGCGGCGTCACCGTGCTTTCTGGTGGCTTGCCTCGCGGAGTAGATCCGTCGTATTACGGCGTGCTCGCGAAAGCGGTCGATTCGAAATCATTGAAAATCGTAGACGCAAAAGAGGCGCGTTTGTTTTCGGCGGTGGAGGAAGGCGTGGATCTGGTAAAACCCAACCTTGACGAATTGGAGCATACGGTCGGCAGGCATTTCACCGACAAAGCGGATATGCTGTCGGGGTGTTACGAGCTGATCGATCGCGGCGCGAAACGCGTTTTGCTGTCTTTGGGAAAGCAGGGCGCGGTCATCACGGACGGCAAACAAAATTTTTATTGCAAGAGCTTGAACGTGGCGGTGAATTCCACGGTCGGCGCGGGGGACGGCATGGTTGCGGCGGCGGCGATCAAATTGGAACAGGACGCGCCGTTGCAGGAGATTTTGCGCGCAGGCGTTGCGGCAGGTACGGCGACGGTCATGACGGTCGGGCAAGTATCTTTCACGAAAGAAAAGTACGAAGAAGTATTGTCGAATTTGCACGTTTCGCAAATTTGACAATAAAATAGGAAAACTTGCATATAATACAATATTCGCAAGGACTCTTTGCGATGCGAACGGGGAAAACCGAGTATCGCGCAACGAGTCGGAAAAGACTTTGCACGAGACGTTGCAAGGAGTCTTTACCAAAGAAGCGGCTTGCGCTTTGCAACGTTTGTTGCAAAGACGCTCGGCCGAGCCATTAAAAGCATATACGAAAGACTGCGACGTCGCGTTCGCGGTCTTTTTTCAAAAAACGGCAAAAATTTTCTCAAAAACTATTGCAAAAATAAAAAAATGCGTTATAATAGAAGAAAAATGTCGAACGATTGCACAAAAACGGCAGGCTCGGCATATACTAAGGAGGAACGGCTTTATGGATTATAAGGAACGTCAGAAAAAGTTTGATATCGAGAAATGGTATGACAGCATGCTTGTGGGGGAGGATCGTTGCGGTACGTACGATTTCTGCGTGAAATGCCGCAAAGACGAGCAGTATCCTTGCGCTCGCGCGATGGCTCGTTTTCAAAAGGAGTTCGTTCGCGTTGCGGTGATACGGAGACGTAGCGACTCGTAAAAAGGGGGAAAATGACGAAGACAGAGAGGACGGTGATTGCCGCGGCGGTATTGCTATTGGGCATATTACTGATAACGTTGCGCGCGGTGTTTTTAGAAACGTTGCTGATTGCAGGCGGCGTATGCTGTATCGGTTTCGGTACTGCGGACGCGTTTCGCGGTTACGTACCGCCGGCGATCGTCAAAATGGCAGCAGGCGGATTGCTCGTTCTTTGTTGCGTGTTCGTTGTGAAAGCGGTGTTGCTCGTTTTGGCAACGGCGTTATTGGTGGTCGGAGTTTTGTTACTCTACGATAAATTGAAATGCCGAAAATTTTCGCATTCGCTGTTTACCAATCTATGCGAATTTGCGATTCCGACGCTGTTTCTTCTCATCGGCGCGTTGTTGCTGTTCACGCAAGGCGAGGGGGAGGATTGGGTGTTGATCGTTTGCGGCAGTCTTACCGTTTTGATGGGCGGTGTCCTTTTCGCGGAAGTATTTTTGAACGAATAAGCCGCCGAAAAAAACTTTTTTTGTATTGCGGCAAAGTCGCGTAACGCTCATCGCGCCGCATTTTATGGTACGTTTTTGAGTAAAACACGGAGTTCTAACGGGAATACCGTGTTTTTTTGCGTTTCGAGACGAAAAAGATAAAAAATTATCGATTTAGCGATTTATTTTTTCATTCAAGGCACTTTAACTGTTTGTGCAAGTAGAAAATTTATGGTATAATAATAGTGTTTGAATGGACACATATGCCTTTTATGGCGTTCAAGAGGAAAAATTACAAACGGAGATAAAATTTATGAACAACAAAGTTACAATCATTGGCGCAGGTTCTGTAGGTGCAACGGTTGCTTATACGCTGGTTGCAACGGGCTCGGTTGCAGAGATCGTTTTAATCGATGTCAACACGGCGAAGGCAGAAGGGGAAGCAATGGACATTAAGCAGTCTACGCCCTATCTTCACCCTGTTAAAATTTACAGTGGCACGTATGAGGACGCAGCCGGTTCGGATATCGTAATCGTAACGTCCGGCGTAGGCAGAAAGCCCGGACAATCCCGTATCGATCTTACGCAGACGAACGTAAACATCTTGAAGAGCATCGCTCCTCAAATCGTGAAATACGCTCCCGATGCGTTGTATTTGTTCGTAGCAAATCCCGTAGACGTCTTGACGTACGTATTCTGCAAAATTACGGGCGTTCCCAAGAACCGTGTCATCGGTACCGGTACGACGCTCGACAGCATTCGTTTGAGAACGCGCTTGTCGGAACTTTATTCCGTCAACCAGAAGCAGGTACACGCATACGTTTTGGGCGAACACGGCGATTCTTCGTTTGTGGCTTGGTCCGCGGCGGATATTTCGGGCGTTCCTCTGACTGAATACGAAAATACGTTGACGGATAAGAGCGTGCTGAAAGTGTCGCCTTACGACAGAGAAGAGGTGGAAACTTACGTGAAGAAATCCGGCGGTCAAATCATCGCAGGGAAAGGTGCGACGTTCTACGGAATCGCGGCTTGCGTCACGCAGATCGTCAACAGCATTTATTCCAGCGCATATACGATTTTGCCCGTATCGACGGTTTTGGAAGGCGAATACGGCATTTCCGACGTTGCGCTTTCCACACTTTGCGCGATCGGTAGCGAAGGCGTCGTGACGACGCTCACGCCCAAACTTTCCGATGAAGAGCTTGAAAAGATGAAGCACAGTGCGGAAGTATTGAAGGGCGTTATCGCGCAAATCGAAATTTAACGGAGGTCGTCAATCTATGGAATATCGTATCGAGAAAGATACCATGGGGGAAATGCAAGTTCCCGCAGACAGATATTGGGCGGCGCAGACGCAGAGAAGTTATCAGAATTTCCGCATCGGCAACGAAGTAATGCCCAGAGAAATTACCCACGCGTTCGGGATTTTGAAAAAGGCGGCTGCGCTCGCAAACTGTAAGCTCGGCAAACTTTCCGAAGAAAAGAAGAACGCGATTTGCTCGGCTTGCGACGAAGTGATTTCGGGCGAGTTGAACGGGCATTTCCCGCTCGTTGTATGGCAGACGGGTAGCGGCACGCAATCGAATATGAACGCAAACGAAGTTATCGCAAACCGCGCAAACCAAATTGCGGGCGAA
>CAYZOF010000011.1:0-35393 GCA_964479935.1 uncultured Clostridia bacterium
TTACATATTTAAAATTTTTTCATAAAATTAGTCTCATATGTTTGACAAACCTACATATCGCGATTTTTTTGTGATTAGTTTGTAGAATTACAATAGATAGGAAACAAAAACTAACTCCGTCAATCGGTTTAAAAATTCTGTTTTGCCGAGCCTTACGGCGTATTTACGGATATCCGCAGAAAAGCTAAACATCAAGCACTTTTATAAAAATATATACAAAAACCGTATGAGGGTTAATCTTTTTTTGAAATTATATTTCTAGGTTTAATTTTGTTTAGCTTCAATATCGGAATGAGACAAGATATTACGGTTATCAATAATATTATAACGGCATTAATGATTAAAGTTTGTGCGTTAATGTTGAATATCTTAATCACGCCCAATTCACCGTTTTTTACAAAACTAACCAGGCTATTTGATAATTGTGCATTTATCGGACCGCATAGGGTTAGGAGCAAAATATTTGATATTAGTAGTACGGATAGTCCAGCAAGTATGGTCTGCATACTAAAAATTAGCCAAATATTTGAAGTTTTTGCGCCAAGCGATTTAAATACGCCAATTTCATAATAACATTTTTTTATATTTCCGTAAGCATAATTTATAAGAGTTATAAGGCATGCACCTGCCACAACAAATAAAATCAATCCGAATAGGTCATTAAAAATATTTACTATATTTCCTATTACTCGTGTAGAATCGAATGTTGTGGATTCCACGTTATAATTGTCCTTTGCGAGGATGTTATATATACTCGAAAGTTGGCTAATGTCTTCTATTATTAAAGAAAAAGCTCCATAGTTATAAGCGTTAAATAAATTAAAAGTTCCTTCATTTACCAGTGCAATTTTTCCATTCTTCTCGGATTTTTCAAAATAATTCGCCGGCAACAACTTGGAAATCGTTATATCGGTGGAAAATCGTTGAGTAGAGACGTCGCCGTCCAGTCCATTAAACGTAAACGTGATAGGACTAAACGTACTGTATGATTCTTCGGTTTGATACCCGAGAAAGTCACCGAATATAGAGTTATATGTGGTATAAGGCAGGGCAATTTCATTATCGTTTAAATTATATTCGGATGATTTAACGAATAACATTCCGTTTGCCGAGATTGCAGAACCATTTATTTTGGACTGAAACTCACAATAGTTACAAAACGTATAGTTAAATTGGTTATAAGTTAAAAAATCGGTTTCAAAGTTCGGATTGATAGAATAACATAATCCATAGCGCTTAAGAATATCTTTGCAATAATATCTAAACTGTTTTTCATAGTATTTTTTTTCACTGACACGATTTACGCCGTTGCCAATATCGTTAAAATAATCAAATAAGCCGTTATATTTTTGGGCATAATCGGTTTTGAAAATAGCATTGACGTATAATTGATCAATATATCCCCCTACAATCGACTTGTAAGAAGCAATCTCAGGATTTCCGTATAGAATTCCATCTGCAATAAAATCGGGTATTATGACACCATAGCATTTATCGATTAAATTGCCGGCTAATATTTGCAATTCTCCATTCACCCCAAAGGTTTTCTCCAAATATTCTTTTGTGCAAACAACAGTGCCATATGATTCTTTTGTGTAAATCGAATTAAAAGGCGATATCTTATCTACCTGAATACCCGTTTCCATATTGTTTGAATAAATTGACATAGGAACTTGAAGCACTTTGAAAATATTACCGGTATAGCCGTTGTCATAAAAATCGTTCATCTCATCATCGCTAAAGAATATGTATGAGTATAAGTTTAAGTTTTCATCATCTAAAAAACCCTTTCTTAGATAAATAGTTTCTTCTCCGTTTTTTTGCATCATCAAATAAGTGCTTTCGGCTACATCAAATTGAACAAAGAATTGGCACATTCCCAACAAAAAAACCAGGGCACTGACAATCAAGACCGTAAATATGCTTGCGAAAATTCTTTTTTTAAGGAAGAAGGCAGATATGTCGAAAGAGTCTTTAGTAGACATTTTGCTACGTTGCAAGTCAACTTTGATAGGTATGGAAGTATGGGAGGGGGTATTTGAAAAAACGGACCCCTGTTGCTCGATTTTGTTAATCTTACCCTCTTTTAAATCATTGTTTACTTCTTCAAGTTCTTCGGGGGTTAACGGCCTTTTATATGGTAAAGTAAGTGTATTCCCACTTAGCAATTCAGTGGTGGATTTTGCTTTTGTTCTAGTTAAATTATTAATCATTTTGCCGTCGGCAAGTTCGATTATTTGGTCTGCAAAGGTTTGTGCATCGTGTAAATTATGAGAAACAATCACCACAAGCCGATTATTCGAAAGATTTTGCAACAACTTCAATATTTTGAATGATGTTTTACTATCCAAATTGCCGGTAGGTTCATCTGCGAGTATTAGTTTTGGATTTTTAACTAAGGCTCTAGCTATCGATACTCTTTGTTTTTGTCCGCCGGAAAGTTCTTTAACTAACCTATTTTTTATCGAAGGATCAAGTTCCACTTGCAAAAGTGCGTTGTTAACGAGTTTTTCTGTTTGCTCATGCGAAAGCAGTTCTCCCTTAATTTTTAATGCAATTTCAATATTCTGTGACACCGTCAAACTATCTATTAAACAGAAGTCTTGAAAAACAAAGCCAAGATATTCGTTTCGGTAGTCATCAAATTCCGCATCGGTCAATTTTGATAAATAATTGCCGGCACAAATTATTTCACCATCGGTAATACTATCGAGTCCACCCAACAAGTTTAAAAGCGTAGATTTTCCGCAACCGCTTTTACCAATAATAAATACAAAACCTTTGTCGGGCAATGAGAAACTTATGTTATTTAGTGCAACAACATTATTTTCATTCCGTTTATATATTTTTGTCAAATTGGAAATTTCTATCATTATTTATTTCCTCATCATTTGTTTTGATATATTCCATAATATCCCCGAAATCGCAACATAGTGCTTTTTGACCAATTTTTGATAATTCGACGTATTAAGACTAAGTGAATAATTCGCTGCACAGGTAGAGCAAGAAAAAATTCTATTATATTTAACTTGTGAATATAATCGAGCGAATACATTTCTATTTCGATTTTGTAACCAACGCTGATATTAAATATTTCTTTATAGTGAATACCGGCAAAGCGTCGTAGTTGCTATTTACAGTTCTGTATGTTACGCATCCCGCATGCAATTTCGACCGTTCGTTCTCGATTTCTTGAACTTTTACTCTTATTTCCTATTCCGTCATACATACACCTTCTCCTTTTTTTGTATCCCATTATATCAAAAACAACCCTGTTTGTCAATGATATGCCCCTCAGTCGGACAAACTTGTAGGATTACAATAGATAGGAAACAAAAAAGCTAAAAAAGGTAGCAAAAAATTTCTCTTTATGTTAAAGTTTAATCATTACAAAAAACTAACAAAGAAAAACTTCATGCTACTATGAATATTTTAATACACAAAAAGCCGTTCGGATACGGACGGCAAAAACTGTGAATAACAAAAATTTTAATTATCCGACAAATTGTCTAATTTTAATAGTCCATTGAAAAATTCGGATAATTCCATATCGAATCCACGCCAAATATTGAGAAGCGTTGTTAAATTACAGACATTTATTGGCAAAATCTACAGTTATTTATATGGTGTTACCGTAGTCGTTTTTATATCTCATCGCATACCTGTCCACGTCAAATTTGTATGATTGTCACTTTGCATTTCCGTGCTTTCCGATTTTTCACGCTGCCTGCAACGAGTAAATTCCACTCATAACGAAGATATTTTTTTTCACCTTCCCCTCAATTGAATACTCAATAGAATCAATAGAAAGCATTTCATTTATGTATATAAGCTTTTTGGGACCGAGCTCCATTATGATTTGGACAGTCTGAATATTTCCACAAAAAATTTTATATTCAAATACTGCCAGGAAATTTATGATTTCTGGAACAAAGGACTCGGAGCAAACCGGACGTAACTGACCTTATTTCCGAGAGTATTCTTTTGTATTCCTTTGCATTTCTTGAAAGCCGTTATCTTACGTTCGATATTAAAAATCAATCCATTGATAATGCGGCACCTCTAGTAAAAATACATAGACGACCATTTCTCGCAATCGAAGCTCTCACTTGACGAATTAAGCAACAATCTTTCCTACAGTCCAAAATATATTTCGTCTGTTTTTAAGAAAAAATTCAACATTTGCATTACGGAATGCCTGAACACGATACGTATTCAAAGAGCCTGCACTCTTACGCGGCAGGGACATACCAATGTGACATATATTGCCGGAATTTGCGGATATTCCGATTTGTTATATTTTTCAAAGGTATTCAAACGAATCGTAGGCGTATCTCCGAAAAACTACATTTCAGCCGCGAAAAACAATTCCTGATATAATTTTTCCCTGCAAAAATCTCCTTAACCGTATTGCTTGACGTTGTCGTAAATCGACTTCTCTTTATGATGACAGAGCGTGTTCGATAACAGCCATTCCCATACCTCTCCGTTCAAAAAGGTCGGCTCCCATGCGTTGTGCGCGCAATCTGTATAAATCGTCAATTTCGCTTTCCCGCCGCTATTGTTGACGGAATTCACCATTTTTTGACTCTCCTCGGGCAAAACGGTGCTATCCGAATCGCCGTGGAACGCCCACACGCCCATGTTTTTAAGTCGTCCACCGTTCCAATACATTCCGCCACCGCAAATCGGCAAAATCGCGGCGAACAGCTCCGGACGGGACATCGCCATCTGCCACGTCGCATATCCGCCCATGCTCGCACCGACCAAATACACGCGCTTCGAATCGACGTTCGGGAATGCGACGGCATATTCGATGAAGCTCTGCAACTGCTCGAAAATCGTAAACCACGAATCTTCATAGCACTGCGGCGCGACGGAAACGGCGTCTTTCAGCCAAGCTTCCGTTTCTGAAAAAAACGGATGAGAAAAAATCAAATCGGTATTTCTGCCTCTGCCGCCTGCACCGTGCAAATAAATCACCAACGGATATTTCTTGTCTGCCTCGACCGCTTGCGGTTGTCTGATTACGTAATCGATATTTTGATATTTCCGAATTTCCATTTTCGATCCTTTTACACTCCGCTATACGCCGAGAAACCGCCGTCCACGGGAATCACCGTACCCGTCACGAAACCGCTGGCGTTCTCGTCCGAAAGCCACAACAAACAACCGATAAGGTCGGAAATTTCGCCGAATTTCTTCATCGGGGTTGCGGCTAAAATCTTGCCCGTTCTCGCCGTCGGCGTACCGTCCTCGTTATACAAAAGTCCTCTGTTTTGGTTCGTCACGAAGAACCCCGGAGCAATCGCGTTGCAACGAATATTGCAGGGTGCAAAATGCACGGCGAGCCACTGCGTGAAGTTGGAAATACCTGCCTTCGCCGCAGAATACGCAGGGATTTTCGTCAAGGGACGATACGCGTTCATCGATGAAATGTTGATGATGTTTCCGCCCGTTTTCACCATGTCTTTCGCGAATACCTGCGTCACCAAAAACGCCGAAGTTATATTCAAATCGAATACGAACTTCAAGCCACTTTCATCGAGCGCGAAAAAGTCCTTAACTCCTTCCAAATCGGGCGTCATCGTTTCGTTGTCGCAGGTCGCTTTCGGATTGTTGCCGCCTGCGCCGTTGATAAGAATATCCACTTTCCCGAAACTGTCGATTACCGTGTTATACGCCTCTTGAATGCTCGCTTTTTCCAAGCAGTTGCAACGAATCGCAATCGCGTTTCCACCGATTTCGTTCGCGATTTTTTCCGCCGCGTCGTAGTTAATATCGAGCAACGCCACGTTTGCGCCGCAAGCCGCGAGGGCTTTCGCCAACTCGCCGCAAATCACGCCGCCCGCGCCCGTGATTGCCGCCGTTTTACCTTTTAAGTCTATTTGAAACGGTACTTTATACATTTTTCTTTTCTCCTTGTAATTTATCCAAAGTATCCCATATACCCAGCATATACATTATGCCGAGCGCACGATCGTAAAGTCCGTAACCGGGGCGCACTTTTCCCGGTCCTTCGTCCCAAAGGTGCCTACCATGGTCGGGACGAATATAGCCTTTGAACCCGCAATCGTGATAGGCTTTCACGATTTCCAAAATGCCCGTGTCGCCGTCGCAATCGCGGTGGCTCGCCTCCGAAAAATCGCCGTTTTCAAAATGCTTGACGTTGCGAATATGCGCAAACGCGATTCTATCGCAATGCTTCCGCACAATCGCCGCCACGTCGTTTTTCGGATTTGCGTTCAAACTCCCCGAACAAAGCGTCAGACAGTTGTACTCGTCGTCTACCATTTTCAAGAAGCGGTCGATACTCTCCTCGTCCACGAGCAAACGAGGCAAGCCGAATATATCCCAAGGCGGATCGTCCATGTGAATCGCCATTTTGACGTCGCACTCCCGACACGTCGGCATGATTGCTTCCAAGAAATATTTCAGGTTCTCCCAAAGCTTTTCTTTCGTCACGCCCTCGTACGCCTTGAACAGTTCGTCGAGCTTCGCCATGCGCTCGGGTTCCCAACCCGGAAAAGTCATATTATACTTCTCCGTAAAATCGAGAATATACTTCGCCATCGCGTTATAATCGTCCTGAATCATATTCTTTTGATAAAAGAGCGCCGTAGAACCGTCCCCGACGGAGTGGAACAGATCGCTCCGCGTCCAGTCGAAGATGGGCATAAAGTTGTAACAGATCACTTTTACGCCGAATTTCGACAGGTTCCGAATGGTCTGTTTGTAATTTTCTATGTATTTATCGCGTGTAGGCAAACCGATTTTGATATCGTCGTGTACGTTGACCGATTCCACCACGTCGATATTGAATTCGTACTCGTCGCACTGTCGCTTGACTGCGGCGATTTCGCTTTCCTCCCACACTTCGCCGGGCATTTTATCGTGCAACGCCCACACAATCCCCGTTACCCCGGGAATTTGCTTGATATCCGATAACTTGATACGGTCGTTCCCTTCTCCGTACCAACGAAACGTCATTTGCATTTTTCCTTCCTCTACCTCTGGTTTTGCCGACCGTCTCCGAACGGTTCGACAATCGTTTTACGTCCTGAAACTTCCCGTTTCCGAACATTTTTCTTTTCGTTCTTTGACCAATTATACCACAAACGAAACGCGTTGTCAAGTATTTGAATTCTCTATTCTCGCAACGCGGTACGCCGCATTACTCCCCTTTGATGACCTTTGCCACCTGCTTTGCGCAAACGTCGATGCCCTGCTCGGACAAATGAATTTTATCCTCTTCGCGAATGTATTCGTACAAATGCGATTTTACCAACGCGTTCAAATCGTTGATCTCGATGCCCGTTTCGACGAGTCGAGGCACGATCAACGCATTGTAGCGGTCAATCACCGCATTGTCGCCATACGCGTAATCGGGGCGCACGGGCGTAGTCGTCGCGAAAATCACGCGCGGAGCATACTTTTTCAATTCCTGCGCCACACGCAACATATTTTCCACGTATTCCGCCTCCGACGTGAAAGGTTTTCCGTCGTCGAATAAACCGACGGACGCATCCCACAAGCCGTTGTTCCAATGAATGACCTCGCAATTTTTCAATTCTTCGCGCCAATCGAACATGCCGCGAAGGGTATATTTTACAAAACGCCCGTTATCCGCAGGCTGAAACACCTCATAGTCTTCCCCTAACAATTCGGAAACTTTCGTTCCGTAACCGATCAAGCGAATCGAATCGCCCAACAATGCAACTTTCTTCATGTCGTTCTCCTTGTTTTTCTCGCTAATTTCCTACGCGAAGGATTCCGTCTCGACGAAATCAATCCGGTTTGTCCTCCGTGAGATATGCCCTCGACTCTTTCCAATACGCTTTCGATTCCACGGGCGTATCGTCAAGTTGCCAAAACTGAGTCATCATACGCTCTTTTATCGGCTTTTTCGCACACTCTGCCATATAGGAACGCAACGACTCTAACGACGTCGATTCCTCGGGAGCAAAATCGTCGCTCGACAAATATTGCTCGATAAACGTCGCCATCGCCTGCGTAGACGGTTCACGGTGATCCAACCCCGTCATATTCAAACCGCAAACCAACAAACGACCTTGCCCGACCTTCAACTCGAATAAATACGAAAAATCTCTCAAAGTTCTGTCATACATCAACTCCGGCAGGTTGAAACAAGCTTTGTACGCGTCGAAACGATCTCGACAGCTTTTATCGATTCCTGTCAAAATATTTCGCGGTTTGCACGGGAAATCGTCTAAAACAATCTTGTCGCAATCCTCCGTCAGCACGTTGTAATTAAAGTCGTAATACCGCCCCGTCGCAAAACCGTACTTGTTCAAAAGTTTCTCTTCGCACAGTCCGCCGTAATTCGTTCCGCGATCCCAAATAACGGGTTTGAAACGATTCCAAGTAGCCTTGAACGCATACATGGGTGGGGTCTGCGTCTTATTTCGTACGTGACGAGTCCACTCCGAACGATAGACGAGGCAAACCCGTTTTCCTTGTTCCAACCGAGAAAACACCTTTTCGATATCGTCCGTAACGACAATATCGCCGTCCGTCGATACAAAATCGCGATAGGAAACCGTTTCGCCGTCTGCGTACGCCCAAATCTTCCATTCGTTTTCGGCATACACGCCCTCACGCGTTTGCAAACGCATTTTCAAAAGTAACGCCGTCGAATGCTCCGTTTTCGGCAAACGCAACCTCAACTTACAAATCTCATACGTTCCCTTTCGAGAAACGTCGATATTTTTCAAGCCGCCGCGCGCATACGTCGTCCCGTCCTCGTCTTCCAACGAATAGGCGAAATCGGCAAATGTTTCGCGGTCTTCGCCGCAATTCGAGAAAAACGTCGGAATCGTCGCCTCTTCCTCAGCGAAAAACAGACGGCTGCCGAGTTTCGCAATCAATACCCTGTCCCCGTTAAAACGTAAAAAGTCTTCGCTTTTAATAAAGTTTTCGTCATCGAAACAATCGACGATTCCGTTGGAATTTTCATAAACGTCCGTATCGGCAAACTGCAAAAAGTTAAACCCGCCTAAGAGCTTGCTCGAACGCATCGCCTCATACGCAGTTTTCCAACACTCCTTTTGGAAATGCTTGCTCGCATAATACATTTCGTCGTAACGCTCCGCATACCCTTTCGCCGCAATCATCTTTAATTCTTCGTCGATCCACCAAGGCGCTTCCGTACCGTACCGCGCAAATTTCTCTTTCAACGCCTTTACGTTGCGCAACGCCGTATAATGACAAACTTCGTGCGCGATCAACGGCATCTTGAAATACAAGGAACGAGTAACGAAAGCGTTCTCCCCCGTCTCCGTCATCGGCACGTCGGCATTGTTACCCACCACGAGCAAATTGTCCGTGTCCTCATACATGTTAGCATGTTTTCCGAACGGGAAATAGTAACTCAAGTGTTGCACGTCGAAATCGGCGTACGATCTGTTATTTTCTCCCCATGCGCAAGTATCCAAAAACAAGCGCGTATCGTCTAACTGTTTGAGCCGTCCGTAAATCTCCCCTACGCCGTCTCTTCCCAAGTTTTTGATTTCGTTTCCGATGCAATACACCGTCAAAGACGGGTGATTGTACAACGTGTTAACGACTTGTTCCAAAAACTCCTGCGGAACAACCGCATCCCCCGTCGTAACCATTTCTTCCAAATTATTGTAAATATGTTGGGGCGGCCGCAACTCGATATGCACCAACATGCCGAGCTCGTCCGCGACCTTAAAGAACGTTTCGTCCGGTACGACGGAATGAAACCGTACATAGTTAAAACCGTACTTTTTCGCCGTCGAAATATTTTTTCTGTAAAACTCTTCCTGAGAAAGCCGCGCGTTGTTTTGATGATCGTGCGCCGTCGTGCCGCGGATGTAGCCACGGATATATACGGGGATATCGTTGACGCAAATTTCCTTCCCGTTCGTCGAAAGCGTTCGGAACCCGAACGTTCCCGTTTTTTCCTCTTCGCCGTTTTCAAAAACGATTTTCAAGGAATACCGATATAAATCGGGAGCGTTGACGCTCCAAAGCGTCGGATTCGGAATCTCAAACTCGCCATTCCATTCCTCGCATTCGCAAACATAAGAAAAATCGTAGTTCTTTCCGTTCTTATCCCAAACGCAAAAATCTGCCCGACAGATCCGCTCCTCCGAAACAATATGTAAAATGCCCTTGCCTTCTAAATTATTCGATTGTATTTTTATGATCGTTGCCATATATTACGTCCTTATTAAACTCTCTCATATCCGTTTCCCCTACTTTCTTGCCTTCCAGCTGTTTTTCCAGCGTTTTCCCTTTATAGGTAATCCGCATCGTCACGCTTTCCTGCCGAGGATTATAATACCGCGCAATCACGCGCCCGTCTTTCCGTCCGAACGCCGACCACACCGCGTTCTCCAAACGTAAACCCTGATAATCGTCCGAAGTCCGATCTCCGTACGGCGTTATGCCGCAAAGATACAACGGGAATTGATATTCCGACGCGCGCCGCAAAATCTCCGTTTCGTTCGTGTCGTTCGGTAACGATTCAAATGCGTACGAAAATTCGTACGTTCCGTGCATTTTGGCGTCTTCGGAACGCCACCGCGCTCCGACCCCCAAAATACGCTCGTCTTTCGTCGGCAAAGCGGTGTTATACACCTGCGAAACCGAACGCAACAGCGTAAACGCCGTTACCCCGTCGTTCCCCTCTTTCCAAGCTTCATATTCTTGGAACGAAGCCGAATACACGGCAAGCGCGTGTTCTTCCGCAGGAACATACACCAAGTTTCGACAAGGCATCGTCATGATATTCAAAGGCGACAGCTCCGACTTTTGATAGATCGGGCGTTTCACTAAATCGAACGGCGTGTCCGACGCAACGAAATCTTTCGCGCCTCTGGTTCGCATAAGCATGCGCAACCGGAAATTTTCGCCTTCGTTCTCTACCCTTACGTGCACTTTCACACGCGCGTCCTTCGTTTCCAAACGATAGGTCGTCTCTATCCGTATTTCCTTTGGCGAACAAGGAATACTCACCCGATACACTATCGACAATTCCTGCACCAATGCGTTGCCGCTCTTGCCTAAAACCTGTACGTCGTACGGAAAATTGCTCTCCGTCCCGTCCGTATTCGCATACGTATACGTATCTCCGACATCGATATCGCAAACGGGAATATGCGTACTCACCGTTTTGTCCCCCGTTCTCTTATCCGTCACGGTAACGCTTCCGTCGGCGTTCATCGTCAATAGCGTATACTCGTTTTCAAGGCGACCGTCTCGGAATGTCGTTTGACGTTCCTCCTGCGTTTTTTTCGTCCCTAAACTATATCGAGCAAACCCCATGGGAGGTACGTTTTCGGCATAAAAACGATACTCTATCCCCGTCTGCAAATCTTGCGCTTCGCTGACCGACATCGGCACACGGGTCTGATCTTGTTCGATCTCCTCGAAACGGACGTATTTCGACGTTTCGATATCCAGCCGCTTATGGAACAAAACTTTCGCATAGGAATCGGGGAGCAGCTCTCCGCGCTCATCGCAAATACAATTTCCCGTCACTTCGTAGGGAATGGTTAATTTACCCTCCACGACGCCGCTTTCCGGATACGGCAACGGATTATACACCAAAATCTCACCGTTAAATCCGTTGTTTTTCAGCGACGAGCCGATCGCCTGCAAATCTTCTTTCAGTACTTCCTCCCCGACCTCTTTCGCCCAACGGAGCCGATTTTTCACGTCGGAACACATCTCGTCCACGCCACAGGTACAAATCGAATCGTGCGCATGCGAACGAATCAAATGCTTATAGGCGTTATCCAAAACGATTTCTCTGTCCAGTCGATCGAAATCGGAGCGCGCTTGCGGTTGTACGTCCAACCCTTCCGCATACCCGAAAAGAAGGTTTTCCGCTTCTCGGTTCAACAATTTTATATCCATACGAGAAGAAAGCGTATTCCCGAGCTCGAAATGCTTTTTATAAATACCTCTCTGTTCTCCGTAAACCGTATTTTCGGGAAGTTCCTCTTTCTCCAACGCTTTAAAGAACGCGTCCATACTGCTTATTTGAAAAGTGGCGCCCTCTATCTCTTTATTCAATAACGACGCAATGTCGCCCAAATCTTCTCTCGGTTCTAAATGATCGATACCGCAGACCCACAGACGATTTCTCGCCGTAGTCTTTTTCGATTGATAATCCAAAACCCAATTCGCGCAACGCAAAGCGTCGTGTTTTTCCACTTTTAATCTTGCAAAATTCCGCCAAATATTCGGCACGACCAACCCGGTGCCGAGGCTGTATTTATCGTACTGCGCCAGCACCTTACTGCCGTCGGGCGCATACAGCGTGACGTCGTTTTTCACGCCGCTGTCCGCTTCGTTTTGCAATCTTGCCCCTCGCGTATACATCGCGTACGGATACCCGAATATACGGAAAAGCTGCGCCATTTGACTGTTTAAGCCAAACGCGTCGGGCGTGTAAGCGACTTCTCCCTTACCGCCGAACTCCTTTTTAACTTTTTCACCGAGTTCCAAATTCTTCAAAAGCGATTCTCCGCAGGGAATAAACGTGTCGGGTACGGTATACCATGGTCCGACAACGAGTTTCCCTTCGGAGATCAACTTTTTCAATACTGTTCTTTGTTGAGGTTTTATTTCTAAATAATCCTCAACCATTGCTGTTTGTCCGTCCAATATATAAAAGGGATATTTTCCCGATTCCAACAGCGAGATCACCTTGTCTATCAAACGAACCAAACGCACCTGATAGCGAGAAAACGGCAAATACCATTCCCTATCCCAATGCGCACTCGGCACGAGATGTACGATTATCTGTTCTTTGGGCGAATCGTTTGCCATTTCCTACCTCCTACGTAGCCAATCGAGAGGATATTTTGAAATGACAAAAATATCCTCTCCGATCGGTGTTATACGCTATTACTTATCTTCTTTCTTCTTTTTCAAGAGCATTGCCGCCGCACCGAGTGCAAGCACCCCCACGGACAATCCGCTCACCGAGCCGAAGCAACCGCTAAACAAATCCTTAATACCGCCTTCTCTCGAAGAATCCGTACTATCGGACGAGCTTTCGACGGGCGTTTCGCTCAAAGAAGAGTTCGATACGGACGAGCTCTCAACAGGCGTTTCGCTCGAAGAAGAGGCTTCCGAGGAAGAATCGGGTTCTACCGCCGTCTTCGTTACCGTGTACGTTTTGTCGCTTTCCAAAGGCAACGTTTCAGGCAATGTTTCCGTCCAAGCGTACGTATATTCTGCCGTATTCGCAGGAAGTTTCGCCGCGATCTCCGCAAGCTTCTCCGCTCTATTTTCAATCGTGTAAACTACATTGCTCTCCTCGCCGTCCACAACGACCTTTGCCGTATATTCGATTGCCGTATATACCGCAGTCACTTCATAATCTTTCCATTCCGTGACGTCGGAAACACTTGCATCCCACGCCGCCATATAACCTTCTTTTGCCGGAACTTCGGGGAATACGAGCGAATCTTTGTTATCCGCCGTAAACTTCACTTCGTCGTATTTTTCGCCGTCCGCCTTGAATACGATTGCATATTCGGCGGCAGTTTTGGTTTCTACGTATACTTTACCGTTTTCCAAAGGAAGCTCTTCGGGAAGCTCTGCCCACGTATATTTGTAATCGGCACCGCTCTTGCCGGTTGCAATCGCCTGAATTTCCGCAAGCTTTTCCGCTCTGTTTTCTACCGTGTAGGTAATCGTCGCATCATCGCCTTCGAGATAATCCAAAGTAGCCTTGTATTCCACTGCCGTCTTGATCACGGTATACGTTTTGCCGTCTTCGAGGGGAAGTTCGGTGGGCAATGCTTCCGACCATGCGTACGCATATTCCGCCGTAGACTCGGGAAGCATCTTCTCGATTTCTGCGAGTTTCTCCTCTCTGTTTGACGCATTGTAAGTAATCGTGCTCGACGTGGCGTCCACAACAACCGTCGCCGTGAAAGATTTTTGATAGGAAAGCGCATTCTTTGTTTTTGCGACCTTGCCGTCCGCATTGATATACGTCAACCCTTCACGAATACCGAGCGTCATCGTGTTTTCGTCGATATTCATCGCCGTCATCCACGCCTTGCTGATATAGAACTGGAAAACCGTACCGCTGTCGTCTGCAATCGCTTGCTTGGAATGTATAACATTCAAAAGAGGCACACTGTATTGCCAAGCAGTGCTATTGGTTTCACCCGTCGTATATTCGGCAAGATAGGTTTCTTTGTTCCATTGGCTGAACGTTTTTCCGTTGATCGTGAAATAATCGTTCAAATACATATAATGGTCTGCCGTCCAACGTCCTGCCGTATAGCTACTTGACACCGTCAAATCGGTATGTAATTGGTATTGAACGTTTTTATCCTTTTCGGCAACACGCACCAAAGCGACCTCTTTTGCTTCCGTTTCGACGATTTCCGCACTTTCCTTACGAACGCCGACCAAGCCCTCCACGTTGCTCGCATTCGGCACGAGCGTAAACGTCACGTCCTCCGATACTTTCAAAATCGCATTTCCATCCTCGTCCGTATAAGGGATTTCCAAACCGCCTTTAATTGTTAATTGCAGGTCGGTCGGCGCAACAAGGCGTCTGTCGATCATCAACGTAACGTCATTTTTATTTATCTGTCCGACGACGGGCACCCAGCCTTTACTGAATCCCCAGTCCTCATTGCTGTAATTCGCATTTTCGCCGTCATCGAGGTCGTCAAGCCATACTTTTCTATCGTTGACGCTGTTATATGCCGTATAAAGTTCCGTCATCGTTTGCCCGTTGAGCTCGATATAATCCGTGATTTTCACGCCGATTTGATCGCTGTTCGGATATTGATTGGTATAGAATGTTTCCGAATTGAACGTCTCGCCGTCAAAGCTGATTACCACGTCGTAACGCGATCTAAATGTCGTCTGCATATTGACTTTCGTTATGGTAACGTAATCCGTAACGTCGTTCACGTACGCGTCCTCGGCTTTCGCCGTCACTGCCGTTACGGCGAGTGCGTCATTCACCGTCGCCACAGCGGCATAACCTGCCCCGACAACCAAAGTTGCCAGTGCCAAAGTGAGTAAGTTTTTGTTTTTTCTTTTCATCTTTGTTTCCTCCTCGATGAATTAATTTTTATTTATTCCGTTTTTACGGAATATTTCGTTTTTTTTATTCGAAAAGGCGAAGCTCTATTTCGCCGTTTTCGTCAGGACGGACGATGATCTCATCGGCAATAAAACCGCCCGTCAAAAAGAAAATTTGCTCCTTTTGTTGCACTCTTCCCGTCTGCACTGCGATATTCCCTGCGATAAGAGGCAGAATCAATAGCATGCCCTGCGCATGGTCGATTCGAATCTTCATGCCCTGCGCGTCCAAACAATATTCGACGTTCGCAAAACAATCCAAACAACAATCGTTTTTGGTGGCGAGTCCCGTCTTGACGAAAATCCTCACGACGTCCTCGGCAACCTCTTCTCGCATTTGCATATGCGTATAATTCGAAGACACGTAATCGGAATTGCTTTCGCTGACCAGACGAGGCACTAACGAGCGGTGCCGTTCCTTATCCAACGGCTGTTGCATATTCGTCGGCTCCGCCAACACGTAATCTGTCACGGACGCCGCGATCATCGGTCCGACGTTTTTGCCGTACAACATCGTCAGCGTTCCGCCGCCAGCGTGTCCGGAAAAAGGAATATCGAAATCGTACCCCGTCACCGTTGCGTTATAATTCCCTCGCGAGAATTTATACGTATTGATTTCCGGATAATATCGGAATCGATCTTTATCCGCCGGCAACGCGCAAGGCGTCGGAGTCAAGTACTTTTCTTCGATCTCTTCCGCCGCAAACGCCAATGCGTTCGCATGCTCGAACGTATGATGCGTACAAGGATATTCGCCGTGTCGCGCATAATGCGGTCCGCCGTACAAAAATCCGTCTTTCGAACATCTATCCAACAACTCGGTGTTTCGATACGCCGCCTCCGCAAAAACGGGGGAGCGGTCGGCAAGGATCAAGTACCCCGGCGAACAACCGTCCGAAGTACGCGACCCCCAATACGTCCATTTGTTGTTTCTGCAACCGAAGCTGTTATCCAAGCCGCCGTCGGGCAAAACAAAGTCGGTCATCTGCAACAATTTTTCCGACAAATAGGCTAATCCCCGTTCGTCCCCTGCCAATTTCGCATATTTGATGAGCGACGGAACGGACTCCTCTAAATCGTAACCGATATCCACCGAACGGCATCGTAACGGCGAATACGCGTCGTGATTTTTGCTTTCGCCGTAAAATAAGCCGTTTTCGGTGAAGTGCTTATACGCATATTCGGCAAGATGTTTGGCTTGACGGAAATATTTCTCTTCCCCGGACGCCATTCCTGCGTACTGTAACGCCAACGCGTTGGTTGCGCAATAATTGATATTCGGGCGAGACGTTTCGTCTAAGTTGCAATACAACCAATTCGCCATGCCTTTCGCACGCTCCGTCAAGCACGTCTTTTGTTCTTCCGTCAAAAGCTCCCCGACCGAACGCAAAGTTTCAAAAACGGCAATCGCATGAAATACCGTCGTGTACGGCCAGTTCGCCTGCGAATCGTTATACAACGATCCGTCCGTACAAAGCAGGTTTTCGCCGTACTCGAACGACATCATGGCGGCGTCCAAGTACTTGCGCGCCCCCGTTCTCTTATACATCACGGCGAGCGGATAAATCGCGTCGGGCGTTCTTCCGTGTATCATTTTGCACGAGCGACACCAAAAACCGCCGCGAAAAGCTCTATCTTCGCCGGTGTATTGCACGGAAATCAATCCGTCGCAATACTCTTTCAATAATTTTTCATAGATATTCTTTCTCATGCCGTTTGTTATTTCTTAATCGGTACGGGTATACCGTCCGCGTCCGTCTCCCAGAAACTCTCGTCCCAGGCATGCTCGTCTTTGTTCCATGCGTCCAAATCGGCAATCATCTCCGCGCGCGTCATGTACATGCCGAAATTCGTTCGTTTCGAATTCCCGTATTGCACTTCGTCGTCGAAAGACGCAAAGCTCGTATGACCAAGCACATAAAAACCGGTCACGGAGCCGTAAAGCCATTTAAACGGATGTCCCGTCGCCTTATCTTCGCCGACGACCGTCCTATACACGACGGCGCAATCGCGGACAACCGTAGTATTCTCGCACTGCGAGGCGATAACGCTTCGATAGAATCGTCGATCGTTTTTGTTGCTATTATCATTCAAAATCTCGTCGTTATCCGTAATGGAAATATCGATATACAGATTGCAGACCGTTCCGCGCAAGTGCGACGAAATAAAGCCGCCTCTGCCGCTTAACGTGGCGTTTTCGAATACGATATTACGCACGACGCCGTCTTTACCGATCATCGGCATGAAACCGCACATATCGCCCGTAACGTTAAGATTTTTAATCGTATATCCTCTGCCGTCGAACAAACCTTGGAACCCGTCTGCCGCGGAAACGCCGAACGTATACGTTTCCTGCGCCAAATAATCGCCCGTACAAACGATATCGTTACCGAGCACGAAATAGCCGCTCGCGTCCGTACCGGTTGTCGCCGCTTTCGCGTCTGTTACCCAACGTTGCAATTCCGCTTCCGTTTCGATAACGTTGGTATATACGCTACCCTTGTAATAGTAACGAGCTCGATTCGTCTGCAAAACGATTTCGAGATTTTCGCCCATTTTTGACGGAGCAGACAAACTTGCTTGTCGGAACGTTATTTTACGGTTTGCCGCGTTGTAGGACTCGAAAACGTCCGCGCCGTTGATATAATACCCGTCCACTATGCCCTCGACGTCGGTAGGCGCAAACGTTCCGTCTATCATCTCCAGAGTGAGATACTCGGTACGTGTAAAGTCGGGACGAACGCTCTGCAACGTGATAAGAATTTCGTTGCCCTTATAGTTGCCCGTCAAAAGCTGCGTACCCATATAATCTGCATAATACGCTCCGCCGTCCGCCCGGAAATTTTCACCTTCTTGCAATTCCCACGTGATTTCTGCATTTTCTATCTTGCTGTTCTTTTCGTAGACCGAAACCTGCGGTTCGTAAGAAACGGGCAAACCGTTGTCGTTATCGCAAAGCGCGACCTGCGCGCACCAACCGCCTACCGTCGGTTTCGCATTTTCGACGACGAAGACGAGATCTCCGTCCAAACATTTCACTTCAAACGTTTTTGCAAGAATTCTGCCGTGCGTTTCCGCCGTCAACACATACTTTGCCGAGCCGTATTCCAGCCCTTCGACGACGACCTTTCCGTCTGCAATCGATACGTTTGCCACCGTCGCGTTACCGCTGTCGAACGCGCAAGAAAGCGGAACTTCCAGTTGTTTTCCTTTCCATACAACGCTTACTTCTACCGAAGTCGTCATCCCTTTCCCTACGGAAATTTCTTCCGCGACCGAAAGGGAGGGAATGCTGTAATTATTGACAACCTTGACGATGCAAGCGTCGCTGAACGCTCCGATCGTCGCCGTAACGGTAGCCGTGCCCTCCGCCTTTGCCTCCAAAACGCCGTTGACGACGGAAACGATCTCCGACGCGGAAGACGTCCATACGACTTCGCCCGACAAATTGACGGTCGTACAGCGCAAATCATATTTTTCGTATAAATCCAGCTCCAACCCGTTGGTATTCAACGTCAACGAAGGTAACTGCTCTTCCGAACTCGAAGCCGAACCGCTCTCAACGTCCGAAGAATCGCCTCCGCCCCATTTACACGCGGTTGCAAAAGCGCAAACGCTCACGCCGAACGCCAGAAACCATAATACTTTTCTAAATTTCCCTTTCATCGTCCACCTCGTTAAATGCCCCATTGCGTATAAAGCATATCCAAAGACTCGCCTTGAGATTGCCACTTGATGTTCAATTCGTCACAATCCGCCTTGAAATCCAACCGCATCTGCTGTAACGTCGCCGTACTGTAATATCCAGAATACAACGTCAATAAAGCAAATCTCGGGAAAATACTCTCGTTTTTAATATGACGAGCAAGCACCGCATAGCGTTCGGATTCCGTATAACGCAAAGGTTCGATGGCTTCATACGCCGCATCGATCAATTCCATCCAATGATCGAGCGTTTTCTTCGGCCAAAACTTTGCCTGCGCGATATTCTCGTAAATCGTACCGTTGATCGTAGGATCGATGCTTTCGAGATACCGGCACCACATTTGCACTTCGTTAAAAAACTGCTTCATCGGCACTTCCGCTTCCGCGAAATAATTTGCAAAGAACGCATCCACCAAATCGTCGTAATTCACGTTGACGTCAAATTCCGCCTTGGAATTAAAATATTCTTTGAATTTGTTAAATCCGGGAGGATTGTATTGCAAACTCTGCCCTTCCGTCCATACGTATTCTGCATTGTTTTCCACGCAAAAACGCATCGTTTCGAGCATACTGCTGTAGGTATTGAACGGATAGAGATAATGGCTGTAGTTCGGCTCGTATAACCAGGCATAAATATGGTCGGATACCGCTCCCCACCCACTGACCATGTTCATATAGCTCTCGTTCGTCTCATCGTAGAGCGAATGCGTCCAAGACGCCGAAATCGGCGCGACGAATACGCCTACGTTATCGTGACAACGCACCGTTTCGTCAATCGGCTCGAACTTACCGTCCACTTTCTTTACGGGAGGATTCGTCGCCAAATGGTACCCGAAAATCGTAATGATCAATTCCCGTTTTTTCGTACCTTCCGACTCCGCCTTTTCCTCTAACCAAGCATCTATCTTGTCCGCTACCATGTTGGTAAAGCGAATATGCCCTGCCGCCGCCGTTTTATACGTATCCATCAAGGCTTGACACGCCGTACATTTACACGTATCGAAATTATCCTGAATGGTAAACGTAACCACATTCAAATCAGGATAATCCTCCACCGCCTTTTTCATGCGTTCCACGACGTGATTCACCATCGCCTCCAATTCGCCCGCATCGCCGCGCGCCGTATAACAAAGCTCCGAACCGCCCGTACTGAACCAATTGGGATGTTCTGCTAAAAGCGTAGAATTGAGGTTGGTTTCCGTCGAATCGAAATAGTTGAGCGAATTGTGGAAATACCCGTTATGATTGCTGACGCTCGTCGTTACGGGAATAATAATGTCTTGATTGTTGATAAAACCCATATTGTATCTCGTTTCCGAAGATACGTTATTCCCCTGTACGCGATATCCGAAATCCGGTTTTTCTATAATTTCAATATCGGGAAGCGTCTTGCCGTCCTTAGAAAATACCACGGTATCTTCCGAATACATCTCGTACCCGACGACGTGTCTTAAAAAGGTAATTGCCGCCTGTTGATATCCGAAAACGGAATTTACTTCGATAAAGACGGATTCTCCACAGGTTTTGATATAATATCCCGACGTTCCGAGGTCGTCTTTCGGCATCTGCAAACCTGCCGCCGCAAACAGCTCTTCTCTGCCGAGAACGACGTATTTCGCGGTTTCGCTCCACTCAACGTCCGCAGTACTATCTACGGGAATATTGCAACCCGTCGCCGCGGCAACCTGCTTGGATATCAACGCCGCCGCTTCTCTCGCCTTCATTTGTCCTTCTTCATAGAGAATGACATAATCCGATTTGCCGTTCTGCACAAACGGTCTATCGGATTCCGTTACGGAAACTTTATGCAACGTTTTGCTTTGATAATGTTCCGTATCGACGCTAACGGGGTTGTTCGCGACGGGACTCGAATCCGTTCCCCCCATGCACGAGGCAAACATTGTCAGAGACGTCGCGCACGCGAGCGCGATTGCTAAAATCTTTTGAATATTCTTTTTCACTTTATGCCTCCCTTACCGTAATTTTCGCCGATTCAAACGCAACGTTTCCGGCTTCATCCGTTACCATGATATAAAATTCATATTCGCCTGCTTCCGTAAAGGAAATCGAATTGGAATTCGCAGGGATCGCTTTCATTCTGCCGTTCGGTCCTACAAAGTAACGCAAAACGATTAGATTCGCGCTTTCGGTTTTATTGTCCGTCACGGTATATTGCGGCAAGATATACGTTTCGCCCACGCTCGATTCCGTTATCCACGGCGTCTTCATCGTCAGCACGGGAGCTTCCTCGTCCTCGACCACGAAAGCGTAGGTATAGCTGGACGTATTCGCAACGCGGTTGAACGTATCCGCTACGTCATAACGCACGTAATACGTTCCATAATCGGTCAATCGAATCTTGTTTATTTTTGTCGGATCCGATTTTTCCAGAATGACACCGCCGTCGGGCGCGGTCACCATAACGGTAAACACGATATTCGGGTCCAAAACGTCTCCCGAATAAGCGATGGGCAGAGCGACCTCCGTGCCGATCGGCATTACGCCGCCGACGTCTTCCGTCATGTAAATGGCAGGCGCGATCGAGTCGGTGGATAAGCTTCCGAAAATGTGATTGCCGACCTTTTCCGTCAAAACGGAGGCTTTGCCGTCGACGCCCTCTATTCGAATCTCCAACCAAACATATCCCGAAGTAAACCCTTGGAAGGGCGTTCCGTATATAGTTTCTCGAATTTCGTTCACCGTATTGTTCGCCACAAAAGCGCCGTCTCGATAAACGAGTTCCAACGTTTTTTCACCGCCGAAATTGAAATCGACGATCTTCGTCCGATCGGTCGTAAATTGCATCATCGTCCCGCTCGGCGTGAAGCTCACGGCGACCGTTTCGTAAGGATTTACGGAATCGTGCAACAAAATTTTCACGCTGTCAAAACCATTCGCGCCGGCAATGCCTTTGAGCTGCAAAGCGAACATATCTTGATACAATTTGTTCGCAAACAGAACGCTGCTCGTCTCGCCGCTTGCGTTGATTCGCAAGCCATTGCCCGTATTGACCGTGCTTGCCGTACCGTCGGGCGAATAGAAATAGTTCTCGTAATACAGTTTCGGACGCCCTGCATCCGTCTTGCCCCATGCGATAATGCAAGGGATTTCGTACTGTTTTTGCGTATTGCCGACAAGGAACGTCAACGCCACTTTATCGCCGTTATTTTGAACGACAGGCGTAAACGAATCTCCGGCTTGATAAGTTTTCCCGTCGATTATGCAACTTGCCGTTTTTGCAACTGCCGCGCCCGACGTATAATCGTACGCAACGTATTCGGGAACTACGTACGAGCTCCCCGAAACAAAGACTTTAGGAAGCACCGCGTCGCCCGAAAATACCGCCTCGGTCGAAAGCGTAACCTCTACGTCGTAAGAAACTTTCGTTACTTGTCCGACGGAATCCGTTACTTCATACCATACCGTATACGTACCGGCTTTTTGCGGTCTGAACATACCGTTGGAAATAGCCGATTGTTCTTCTCCGAACAACACGTAGGAAACCGCACTCAACTTGCCGCTACCGCCGGAATAACGAATTTCCGCAATCGGAACATCTTCTCCCACCTTAGCGGTCTTAGGCGCGCCGTCTACAATTTCCACAGTTGGATTCTCCAACGTTTCGCGACTGTTGACCCACAACACTTTCTGCATCCCGTTACCGTGATAATCGTACGCCGTATACACAATGGCGTAATAACCGACTCGATCCGTAGAAAACGTATTGCCGTCCAACGCCACCGTTTGCGGCGTCGCGGAATTGTAATTAAAATATACTTGCTTCGTCACGGGAACATACCCGTCGATTGTGTCGAACGCCGTCGCTTCGGGGACAATATACGTGCCGCCGACTTCCGAATCCGGCATCTCCTCGTAATCGGTATCGATCTCGATTGTAGGAGCTTCTTTATCCACGTATACGGTATTCCGTTGGAAATTCATTCCGTACGCGCTGTAAATGCTGAAATTTGCCGTCGCCATGCTGTACCCGTCCGCCTGTATGGACATAACGACTTTTCCGCTGGAAAATCCTTCCCATACGCCCTCGGGATAGTCGACGGGAGAATCGAAATCGACGATCATGTCGTTACCGTAGTTGGTATACACCGCTTTTTCCGCCGCGTCGTAGGAAATCGTCAACGCCGCCTTTATGTACTCATTATTGGCGTCGAACGTTCCGGCAAACGAATGCGCCGTAGACGTCCCCGACAGGTTCACGTTTAAGCTCGCACTTCCCGTCGACCTGTTATAATAATATCCTTTGGCGACTTGCCCGTTCGCGCAAGCCAACGTATACGCTCTGTTGCCGTTGATCGCGCCGCCGTAGGCGTCGAAAATAACGGAAAAATAAATATCGGAATTCTCCACGTCCGTAAACGTAACAGTCAGATGTGTGAAATCGCAACTGTTTAATACGTCCGGCTTCGCCATCAATTCCACCAAGACGTCGTTTTGCGTAACGTCCGTCAAATCGATCGGTTTCGCGAAATACAACGTATCGCCTTGCGCCAAACGCACGTTTAACGCGCGAGAAGCCTCGTCTTTCGCCTGATTCGCTACTCTGCCGTAAGCGGCGGAACTCCCCTCGCCGCAAATCACGTACGCTTCGTCGACCGTGAATGTTTCTTCCTGCAAATAGGTCTTCCCTTGCACCGTCGCGACGTAACTCAACGTATACCTGCCCCCATCGTTCAAAGCAACTTCGGATTTCGCAGTCACCGTGCCGTCGGGCATCGTCAAGAAAGCGTCGGCGACGTAATCCGTTCCGTTCACGTTAATTTTGCGTTGCGGCAGAGCAAACATCGTTCCGTACGCATAGGAACTCTCCACGGAAATCGTCTGCCATACGGGGTCGCTTTCCGCATTACTCGCAATATTCTCGCCCGTAAAAAGCGAAGTGCTCGCAATGCAGAGCATACCGCCGACGAGTAAACATATTTTCTTCATTCTTTTTGTTTGTTTCATTTTTTTCATCCTTTTACGCCTCCTATCATTAAATCTCCGAGAAATCTCTTTTGAAAGATGAGAAATACCGTTAAGATCGGAATCAACACAAGCATCGTAGCTGCCATACAGAGCGTCGTATTCGCCGTCATGGGATTATCGGCTCGCCGAGCTAAACTGTTATCGAATGCCAATTGCAACCCCAACGCGATCGTCGGGTAATCCGTCAGATAAATAAACGGCGTCTGATAATCGTTCCAAAACTCCGTAAATTTGATCAGCATAATCGTAAAAAACGTGTTCTTAACGAGCGGCATGATGATCTGCAGAAAAATTCTCCAATTCCCTGCGCCGTCTATCTTCGCCGCCTCCGTATACGTCATGGGGATTCCCTCGAACGTTGCGTAGAATACGAGGAAGTAGATTCCCAAGAAACCGAATTTCATGATCCACAAACCCCATATTTGATTGAATACACCGACTTTTGTCGCCACTCGGATTTCGGACGGCAAATTGCCGACGATCGGCAATACCATACACACGATCACGGTCGTATAGATAGCTTTTGAAAATTTGCAAGGGAATTTCACGCAACAATACGCCATAAGGCACGGAGCCAGCGTCGCCGTAAAGGCGCAACCGCCTGCATACAACAAAGAATTCCCGTACATGCCCAAAATATCGACGCCGAGCGACTTACCGGTGCTATCCTTAATCTCTACGATCATGTATTTGTATACGTCCGCATAATTCGAAAACAACCACTTTCGAGGCCACCCCGTCGTATTGCCGAGATTGAAATCCGCACGCAGATCCTTGAACGAGTTGATAAACGCCAAAAACAACGGCGATAAAAGACAGATTCCGTATGCAATCAATAAAGCCAACAAGATAACGCTGAGGACGTTCCAACGACTCCTCGTCGCACGATTCTTCGTCATACTCTACTCCTCCCTCGGTCCGTATTTTTCCAGCAACGCCTTGATGCCCAACGTCAAAGGTACCGCCACCGCCGTCAGAATCAACCCCATCGCGGAAAGCATCGGATATCCGTTGTACGTACCCAAACCGCTCGCGCTCTTTACGTAAATATAGTACCCGTACGTGGTCATCTTCGGACCGCTCCCGAGCGAACTGTAAAAGGAGAATAAGTTCATTTGATTGGTAAAGATCGTTGCGATCCCCGCGACGAGGAAGGTTTTTAACGTCGAAAACACCATCGGCAGAGAAATAAACCAAAATTCTTTAATTCCATGCACGCCGTCTATTCTCCCGGCTTCGGTAATTTCCGAAGGAATCGCGCTCATCGCATTCGAATACATCAACACCGAAGTGCCGAATCCTACCAACACGTTGTAGAATATCAACGTCCCGAACTTCGTTGCGTCGTTCGCCATCAAGCCTTGCATCTTTTTATCCGTCAACTTTTGCCATAATTCCGGTATGGCGTCATCCACAAAAATCAAAAACGCGCGCGACATAACCAGTGCCGAAATGATCGAGGGCATGAACAATAACACGCGGAAAAATCCGCTGGCAGGCATTTTCTTACTGATATAATAAGAAAACAGCAAGCCAAGCCCTACGCCGCCGACAAGATTAAAAAAGTACATGGTCAACGAGTTCCCGAGCGCGTACTGCAACTCCCCCGACCGATTCGTCATCAATTTCCATGCGTTCACGAAATTGTCGGTAGTCCACGATAAGTGTTTCCCCGTAATGTCTACCTTCTCGAATGCGAATACAATGCTGTTGAAGTTTACGATCAGATAGAAAACGAGGAATTGTGTTAAGGGCAAAGCCACTACCGCAAGATAGAAGCCGAGGTCTGCTTTGCTTTTAAACGCTTGTTGTTTCAAAAATTTCATACCGTTCCTCTTTTAGGGCGATACCGCGCAAATAAAATACCGCGCGGCATACCCTTAGAAATTTTTACAGCCAAGTATAATTCTTGTTATAAGTTTCCAATCCCTTGAAATAATCCGCCGCGCTTACGCCTGCCTTCATTGCGTCTGCAATCCAGCGATATGTCGACGAAGTCGTCGAATAGTACATATCAAATGTCGAGAAACGACCTTGATTGTTGATGTAACGCTCGTTTTGCGCGTAAGGATAAACGATATCCGAAGTTTTCTTCGCGTTCCATACCGACCTGCCGAAGTAGCTCAACTGCGATAATTCAGCGTCCGACATTTCATAATTGAACGCTTTGGGTGCGCCCGTATTCAAGGTATAATCTTTCAACATCGCATCCGAATGACTGAATTTTATGAAATCGATTACCAAAGGTTTCTTCCAATCCGCAACGTTGCTCTTCATGAACGTAAGTCCGAACAACTGATCGTACAAAGTAGCCTTCTTTTCGTCCGAAGCACGCTTTGCGAGCTCTTCTTCGTTTGCATTCGGCAACGGCAACAACGCATAGTTGGGATTGGTAATACCGAGACTTTCCGCGAACTTTAAGTCGTTTTTCGCTTCTGCTTCCCACCAAATACCTTCTACCAACATACCGATGTCATTATTCGTACCATTCGCGCTGCCGACGATGAAATCGTATTGCGCCGCCGTATGCGTATAACCGGAATTGTACATGCCGGACTTTACGTATTCCTTGCTCGTGTCGCTCGCATATTCCGACAAACGGGAAATAAAGCGCAACGCGTAATATTTTCCTGCTTGTCTGGACAATGCCACCAAACTATCCTTATCTTGACCAATCTGCGTCGATTGCTCATCCGCGACGAAGTTTCCGTTCGCGTCGATCGTACCCAAATCCGTCGCTTCGCCATTTAAGGTGAAGTTCAACATCATCTGATCGTACCCTTCGTAATCGGATACAAACGACTGCACCATCCAGTTCAAATAGGAGAAATATCTATACCCGTTCCAAGCGATGGGCGTAACGTTTTTCTGAACCATATATTCCATCAACGTGAAGAATTCCTCGTACGTTGCGGGCAAACCGTCGTCCGAAGTACCGGCTTTCCCGTCGGGTCCGTTGCTTCTCTCCTCCGTGGGTTCCCAAACGAACAAATCTTCCAATGCCGTCCCTGCAGGAGTCTTTGCAAAATAGAATTGGTATTTGTCAAATACGTCTTTGTTGTAAATGATACCGGTGAAAGTATTGTTGTGCGGAATGCCGTAATAATGCGTTTCGCCATTTTCTTGAATACCGAAACTGTCTCTTTGGTCCGTCGTCATCTTATCGTAAATCGTTTTTCCGTTGTCGTTCGCAATCTCCGTGGTCACCGCCTCCGTGATGTCCCCCAAAACACCTTTGGCGAGCAACGTGTAATAATAGGCGGATTCGGCAAAAAAGACTTCGTTTTTCTCCTCGGGTATGCTTTCCGCCGACGCCATGATATCGCTCTTTTTCGCGTCGAGAACGACCTGAACGCCCTTTTTGCCCGTTTCCCAATTGGTATCGTCTTTATGTTGCTCCTCGAACTTGTTCTTTAAGCTGATGAGCCAATCGCTACCGTAACCTGCCGTATACGAATATACGTACAATTGTGTTTTTGTCGAATCGATGCCTTCGTTCAACGAAGAATCGCCGATATTGATGTCTCCTCCGCCGCAAGACGCAATCGTAAACGTTGCCGACAAAGAAAGCAACAATGCCAAAGTTCTTTTTAATGTTTTTTTCATGATTTTTCTCCTTATATGAAAAAATTTTTTTATTCGAATAATTTATTTTCGACCATAAATAATGCAGGGAAAGCAAACATCGTATGGCATAAAGACGTGTTCCATTTCCCGTCTTTAGAAAAAGCCTCGAAGGTGGTCGTCGCGCCTTCCGAAAGCATATTCAACCATGCCTTTTCGTCGCAGATCAAAGAATGCAACAGCTTTTCCCGTTTGTGAAGTTTCAACCACACGAACAGCACGGGTGTCACGAACAGGTTGCTCCTCGACAATCGCTTCTCGACGATCATTTCTTCCAGCACCGCCTCGGCTTCTCCGTCCGAAACCGTTCCCGTCATTAACCCGAACGCCTGCGAAGCAAGCGCGCAATGTTCGCTCTGTTCGCTGTCTTTGAAACGTTTCGTTTCTTCCCGATAAAACGAGTCTCGATAGGCTTTTTCTACCGCTCTCACGTCCAAAAAGTCCGGCGCACCATACAACGCTTCGTACGCCTGCAACGCAAACAACCAATAGGCGTTCATTACGTTGTGATAACCGTGAACGACCTTGCCTTGCGTCAAATCGAAATCGTAATCGTCCCTCGCCGATTGCGGCCAGTCCACAACGTTCCACCGATCGCGTACGGAAATCATTCCGTCGACGCGCGCGTAATGCTCGTAATAAAATTTTATCAGTTCGTAATAACGCGCTTTTTGTTTTTGAACGAACGCCATATCCCCCGTGAGCTTTTGATAATACCGCAACGAAATCGCCGCCATCAGCGGATATTCCGCTATCTTTTGTATGAGCACGCAAGGTCCTTGCGCCGTACCGCCCGGAGCTACTTGCATGGACTCGAACGCATTTTGTATAAATTTTTGATAGAGTCTTACGTCTCCCGTCAAAACAATATGTGTCATCGCCGACCACGCGCCGTCCCCGAAATACTGCCCTTTTTCACGACTCGGACAATCGAGATACCCCTCCTGCAAGCCGTATTGCAACGTCCGACAACATAATGCGAACACTCGTTGCGCGCTCTCGTCGCAATAAACGCATTTCGCCTTGAGCCGGAACGGGTAATGCCTTGCCTGTCCGCACAAAAAAAGCACGGAAAAAGGTTTTTCGCCACGAATCGTCATGTATCGAAACGCTTTATAATCAAAGGGTTCTAACGCGCCGATGCCGTCTTTCAATATCCATTTTTCTCGATAGTCGCAATTACAACGCATTTCGTGACGAACGTTACCGCGCTCGTCTAACTCCTCGCCGCAGAGAATCTCCAGTACGTCGCCGCGTTTTCCCTCTACCCGAATCAAAGGCACGCCGACGAATTCTCCGCCGAAATCAAAAATCTTTTCCGTTTCGGTTTCACGGAGCAAGATCGGCGTCAATTTCTCCGTTGCTACGGGAGCGATCGGCTGCGGATACAATCGATAATCGACGAATTTTCTTTCCGAAGCACGCGCCCACTCGGCGTCGTCATAATCCGACTTCTCAAAGCCGTCTTCGGGCGAATTGCTGTCGTAATTTTCCATAAATTGCGTATCGTACCCTGCGATGTGAGAAACGGAAAAACCGCTATGGAAACGCACTTTCGTATGCGCCGCGGAAGAACAAGCCAGCGTCTCCCCCCTGCAAACCACGTCGAATAATAAGCCGTGCCGCAAATCGCCGCTCACCCATACCCGATTGACCAAGCCTTGGTACAACGTGTGAAAAGCCAACGTATTCGCGCCCGTCCTCAGGTATTTCGTCACCTCTATACGCATGTAATAATAATGGAACGGATAGGCAGGAGCAGGTCCTTGCGAAACTTGTTCCCCGTTGATATACGCCTTGCAATAATCGTCCGCGGAAAAGTATAGGTACACTTTTCCAACTCCGTTCCACACAAAGGAATCGCGGAATAACACGTGAGAATTTTGCAACGCGGTTTGCGGTTGTTCTTTCATCTCGTACACGTCTATGTACGAATCGACGGGAGCAAGTTCGGCAAACGCTTCGTCCGTTATCCACTTCCCTTGAAAGACATGCATCGGTTTCCCTCCTTCGCGCTCTACGCAATTTTTCTTCTATTCGTGAAAAAATACTAAAAATAATATATAATCGTTTTTTTTGTTGAAAAGCTTGCATTTTCGGCAATAGCGTGCTATAATACAAGTATGAAATACTTCGCATATAATCACTTACAATTTTTATCCCCGAATCAAAACGAGTTCTATCCGCATATCCACAACGATTACGAGATCTTGTTTTTCGAAAGCGGCGACGCCGATTATCTCATCGGAGGTTCGATCTATCACCTGTTAGAAAACGACTTGCTTCTTATCAAGCCTGCCGTACTGCACGGATTGATATTGAATTCTCAGAAAACGTACGAGCGTACGCTCTTCAATTTTACGGAAAGCGAAGTGCTGAAAAATGCCATTCCGCATAACGAGATCTATCACATTCAAGAAGACAGTCCGATCAAATTCCTGATAAACGATCTCAAAAAAGCCAAAGAAATCTTTTCGGAGTCGGAATTCGATTATTACAAAAAGACCGCCTTGGAATTGATTTTACTGTACTTGAAATACGACCAATCGGAGAAAATTCCTCCCGACAGAACGTTTAACTCGACGATCGATAAAATTTTGCAATATATCGATGAAAACATCGAGGCACCGATTACCGCCGACACGCTCTCGAAGACTTTCTTCGTCAGTGCCTCTTGGATCGTGCACACGTTCAAAAAGAAATTAAACACCAGTGTCAAAAAGTACATCAACGAAAAGAAGATCCTGCACGCGCAAACGCTCATTCAACGCGGTTGCTCCGCGGTGAAAGCCGCCGAATTGTGTTCTTTCAATAATTACACGACGTTCTTCCGTCTTTATCGGCAATTTATAGGGCACGAACCCTCCGCGGACAGTCCGAAAAAATAAGCCTGCGAATTTTTTTCCTTGCATAGCGACTCGAAAGCCGCTATGCAAGTTTTTTTTACCGTTTTGCCTTCATTTCCGCATTACGCCATGGGAACGACGAACGCCGCTTCCCCTGTCGCCAAATCCAGCGACAACGAACCGCTCGTCAACGGCACGATCTTCGCTTCGCCGCCTGCCGTATAAACGATTGCATACTTACAGGAGCCGAAATTCATCGTGACCGTGTTCGTATACTCCTTAGTAGGATCGGTATAGTTGACCACCATGTACCCGTCTTGCCCGCCTTGCGTATATCTTCCGTAAAGCGCGTCGCGCGTACTGCTGCAACTTGTCATCGTACCCTTATCGCTCGTCACCAAACTATCGATTCTGCCGAATGCGGTTCCGTTTTCGCTCGACGTCGAACCTGCGGTGTAGAACGTACCTTGCCAATCGTACGCCATGGTAGCTTTTGCGAAAGGAAGCGCGTCGCTGTTCGCCGTCTTTACGTAATCGTACATATTGCCACGGGAAGTGTATGTACCGCTATCACCGTTATTCCAACCGTTCTCGTTGACGATACCGTTATTACCGCCCGACGTACAGTAGGAGAAATACTCGAACAAGTCAGCACCCATGGCAAGTCCCGTATAAATTTGCATGGAGATCTCCGCCGACGACGAAATATCTCTGCCTAAATCATGTCCGCCGCTCGAATTCTCGTTGGGTTGAACGAATGTATAGGTCTGCAAACAGATTCCGAAACGAGCTTCCGCCCCCGAGCCGTTACGACCGTCGTTATAAGCTTTCGTTTTCGTCGCCGCAGTCAAAAGATCGAACAAATAGTAATCGTAAATTTCACCTGCATCTATTTCACGGAAAGGATAACAGTCCAAACAAACGCTCGCCGTGCCGCCATCCAATTTCTTCACGATTTTATCGATATAGTCCTGAATGTGCGTTCCGTACGTTGCCTGACACTTCTCTCGGTCTACTTTGCTGAGTATCGAGTCTAACCATTTACCTGAATAATCACTATCCCAATGGTCATAAGACAACGAACCTACCATGTTCATGTGCCAAAGCGCGTCTTTTGCATTCGTATTTTTCCAAGTAATCAAATCGCCGAGGTCATCGAATTCTGTGGAATAAAATTCGTCCGACATATACAATGCCGAAATTGTGTTTTCCGCATACAGATCCGATAACGACTGCGTGAACGTATTTGTATTTCCCGACACAATATCTCCGCTGTTCTTTGTCGTCCAACGATTGTTGTCGGTAAACCACGTATTCGCCGTGGCTACACTACCGTTCACTCGTCCACCCATGTTTCTGACCATTACCGTCTTGCCTTCCATTTTCGCAACTAGTTGCGCCGCTTCGATATAGTTCGGGAAGCCGTCCGTCGTCAACAAATAGGTAGTAAACCCTAAATCGAAATATTGTTTCAAATTCGTTTCCGTTCCGCGAGGGGGAAGATCTGCAAACGTATAGTATTCCGCATCTGCATCTTCCAGCGAAGCCGTCGCCGTATTCACTTCGATTGCGTCTTCTAAACGCAGGTAAACCTCATTCAATTTTAACAGCAAACCGCTCGCCACGACAAGCTCGCCCGACAACACGTCCTTGCTTTCCAATTCTACCAAGCCGACCACGGGATGATAATACGCCGTCACGGTAATCGGAGAATTGTCTACGGTAATCGTGCCTTTATAGTCCATTTGCGTCTTCTCGGTTACGCCGATGTCCGCACTCGTTTCCAAAAACAAAGACTTGGACAAAGTGTATTGTTTCGATTTCGTTATCTTCCGAACGTCCGAAAAACAATTCACCGTCAAGGTAACCTGTTTCGTCAATTTTCCGTCGTATGCGCTGAATTGCAAAACCACGTCGCCGCTATCTTCGATCGTCGCCGTCGAGCCACTCAACGTAGCCGCCGTGCCCGAAACAACGCTCCATGCGGTATTGCCGCTTACGTTGAAATCGAACAACGTATTTAACTCCGTCGTATCTTTGACCGCACCGCTAAGCGTTGTCGCGCTCGAGAGCGATTTTTCCACAATCGCCGCCAAGGAAGTTTTCAACGTATCGCCGTAATTCGCGTTCACGTCCGTAATTGCCTTATCGGCAACGTAGGCGATCGTTCTCGCGTCGGAAGGCTCGGAATAATAATATTCGCCGTCCGAAACGTAATACGTCACCGCTTGATAGGAACGCGTCCAGTTATTGTCCTTAATCCCGACGATACAGCCTTTCAGCGTACCGCTTTCGATTTGTTCCTTTGTAAAGGTAACGGAAATGCTTTCCTTGGATTTTCCTTTTACAGAGTCAAAATATCGGAAATAATCGTTATATCCGCTCTCGTTATAGGCATTGATATACGTTTCGGGAACGATCAGCATACCCACTTCCGTTGCCGCCGTTGCGAGTTTTTCGTCAACGCTTGCCGTGAAACGGATTCCCGAATCGTCGTTATTGTCTTTTACGTAGCGAATGCTTGCGCCGGTTTCGAAACCGACCGAATATACGTAACGCTGTTCGTAAATTTTTCCCCCTGCAGGATACAACATACCGTCCGCCAAACCGATTTCGAGGTCGGTAAGATTCAAGTCGTTATTTACATAGACATAAATTACCGTATAACCATATTCATCATTCGCATACATTTGTCCAAACGTAGGCGTTGCATATACTCTTCCTGTCGCAGGTGCGCCTGTATAATTGTAATTTGCGTCGTATTTAACCGTATTCCAATATGCCAAAGGTTTCCCGTTTACCGTGATATAATCGTTCAAATATGTGAAGTGATCGCAAAGCCACTTACCGTTATTATCGAACCCCATTAACAAATCGGGAATTCTAAGCTCATACTTTGCATAATTACCTGTCGTTCCTTCCGTCGCACCGATATTCGTCCCGACCTGCGTAACGCTATACTCAATATTATTTTTCGTTATATCCGCCGTATCCGCCTTTACCGCTACAAGATTTTCCGCGTTGTTCACGTTGGGAACAAGCTTGAACATAACGTCTTCCGTCACTTTGTAAATCGTGTCGTTGTTCGTCATGGTGAAACCGCTCTTAATGCCGAATTTCAAGCCGCCGGGCGCAAGATAATTTCGATTGATTTGAATTTCAATATTGTCTTTATTCACGCAAACGGCTACGGGATTCCAATTGACGCCAGAATTTAACTGCCCTTCTCCCGTCACAGGATACATTTCATTGAGCGTCGAACTTTTCGCCTGTATCTCTTTCAGCGTTTCGCCGTTGAATACAAGATAATCGCGTACGTCAATACCGTTGATCGTTGCATGGTCGTTCGCCCACGTTTCCTCGGGATTAAACTCACTCGTATAATTCAACGTCACTTTATACATAGAATTCCACAAATCCCAACGAAGCGTCGGGGTTGCCGTCCAATTGTCGTTCATTACTTCCATCGGCGTGCCTTGTTCATAGATTTTTCCGTCCGTTCCGACATACAACATACCGTCTGCAATACCGAGCGTCAAATCCGACTTCACCGTGCCGTTTTCATCGGCAAAACCTTGGTCTATCAACCACGCCTTGTTCATATACACCGTAAACTGCGTCAACGACGTGTTATCCGTATGCGCCAAGGCAAATACAGGGGTTTGATAGATTCGAGACGCTGCTGGCGCACCATCCCACGTATATTCTTTATAGGTAACCGTATTCCAATACGTCAACGTGTGATTTTCTATGGTTATGTAATCGTTCAAATACATGTAATGGTCGCAAAGCCATTGTCCGTTAGCGAAACCCATGCCCTTTTGAATTCTTACACGATAGCCGATATAGTTACCATCCCCACGCATATTTGCGTAATAGCTGTCAACTGTATATCTCGCCGTTGTAATCAACGTTTCCGCTTTTTCCGCTTTTACAACTTCCAACGTTTCCAAATTCGTCGTATTAGGAATCACCTTAAACAGCAAATCGCCGTTCGTTTTGTACACGGTATCCCCGTTTTGCATTTCAAATCCGTCTTTCAAACCGAATTCCAAACCCGACGCAGGAAGATAGTTGCGGTTGATTGTCATTGTAATCGTACCGCCATTTACATATACGACCGCCGGATTCCAATCCTTTCCCCACTGCAATTTTCCGTCCAAAGACGCCGACAGATAGGACAAATCATCATTCTTTACTTTTTCTCTCCATTCGGTCAACGTTTCCCCGTTGAGCAACAAATAATCGCACACGTTCACTCCGTTGATCGAATTATTATTGATCGCAGTATACGAAGAATTTAACGTTGCCGCCGAGGTCGTCCACGTCACACTGTATGCCGAACCGCCGTTATTTGTCAAGCTCACAGAACCCGTCCAAGTGACGTCGTTCAAAACCACCGTGTTCGCAGAAGCGTCCGCCGTCACCGCAACAAAACCGCGCTCGTCTTTGATAGACGCGATCCCTGCCGTCACGCAAACTACCGCAGACACAAATAAAGTACAAATAGCCAAAAGCCGATTTTTAAGCTTTTTCATATTATTCCTCCTCAATCATTCCCAGTCTTGATCTTTCATCGTTTGATCGTTGCCGTCAACAATCCCCGACGATGTCGTAATCACATCGTTCCCCGGCCAAAAGATGAGCTCCACCTTAAGGTTTTCATAGTGCGTCTTGTTTACCATAATTCGAATTTCTCCTCCGATTATAATTTTTATATGTGACGCGAAAACGTCATATACTTTTTTTACTTTTCGGTCGTCTTTCCGTTAAATGTTTTTTATTGGTTGCATACCTTGCAACCAATAGCCCCTAGGGGCTAACTCGAATCGTTTTTACCCGAGCGACAATGTCGGCTCGAAGTTGCTCCTATCGATTCTTACATTATAATTATAACACAATAAAATTTATATCCAATAGTATTTTTAGCAAAATCATATTACATTTTTGGCAAATTTAATATTGCGAAATCGGCGACGTAAAGCGAGGATTTTCGATGGATAGAACTATGTCGATGTAGAACCGTCTGCGAACAGACGCGCCCGTAACGCTCAAAAAGAGCAAAATAATCATCCACGTGCATAGCACGTGGTTTTTATTTTTCGGGCATAGCCCTTG